>JAYEJG010000029.1:0-4218 GCA_034660435.1 Thermoplasmatota archaeon | reverse complement strand
AAGTACAATCACAAGTCGACAAACTTGCAAAAAGTGTTGGCTACAAGGATGATCAAATCCAATACATACCAGTTTCTGCATTTGTAGGGGATAACTCTGCAAAAGATAAAGGTAAATTAGATTGGTGGAACGGGCCAACTGTCCTTAAAGCAGTAGATAATTTCGTAGCACCTGAAAAACCAACCGGCTTACCATTAAGATGGCCAATTCAGGATGTTTATACAATCAAGGGCATTGGTACAGTTCCAGTTGGAAAAGTTGAAACTGGAGTTATGAAACCTGGCCAGGGAATTATTTTCAAACCAAGCATGAAGTCAGGCGGTGCGGTTGGAGAAGTAAAAACAATTGAAATGCACCATGAACAGTTAAGCCAAGCAGAACCGGGGGATAATGTTGGTGTAAATATCAGAGGAGTTGCTAAAAATGAAATTCGCAGAGGAGACGTAGCAGGACCATCAAATGACCCGCCAACTGTCGCAAAATCATTTACAGCGCAAATAATGGTTCTAAATCATCCATCAGTCATAACAAAAGGATACACACCAGTATTCCATTGCTATACTGCACAAGTTGCATGCAGATTCGAAGAGATTCTCAAAAAACTTGATCCAAAGACGGGTCAAGTAAAAGAAGAGAACCCAGATTTCATCAAGACTGGAGATGCGGCAATTGTGAAGGTTATTCCAACACGTCCAATGGTCATTGAGCCATCCAAAAAAATCCCACAACTTGGAAGATTTGCAATTAGAGACATGGGACAAACTGTAGCTGCAGGTATATGTCTTGAAGTAGAAGAAGCAAAATAAGCTTCTTTCTATTTTTTTCTATTAAACTAAATTTTTGGAGTAAACCACAATGGCACAAAAAGCACGAATATCGCTTGTAAGCATTGATGCAGAAAAACTTGACGAAGTTTGTAATCAAATCAAAATGATAGCAGAAAGAACGGGTGTTGCAATGAGTGGGCCTATCCCACTTCCAACAAAGCATCTAAAAGTTCCTTGCAGAAAATCTCCAGACGGTGAGGGTACAGAGACCTGGGATCGTTGGGAAATGAGGATACACAAAAGACTGATTGATTTAGATGCTTCTGACAGAGCACTCCGCCAACTTATGAGGATTCAAGTTCCAGACGGAGTAAATATTGAGATTGTACTAAGATCGTGATATTAAAAATCAGAAACTCTTTTTATTTTGTTTTACTTTACATATTTTATATTACTTGTGCTGAGGTAGCAAAGCCTGGCCCACCGCGCCGGTCTTGAAAACCGGTTCCCATCAGGGAGCGGGAGTTCGAATCTCCCCCTCAGCGTCATTATTAAAAAACAACGGTAACTTTTTGAATATATCACTTGTTCTAAGTCTGAAGACAAGATGAAGATAGATCCATGGAGTTCAACAATATATCAAGATTATGCACGCCTTCGTAACGAATTTGGGATAGAAGAGTTTTCAGAAGATTTATGGAAAGATTTACCAAGATCACATAAACTTCTAAGAAGAGGAGTAATCTTTGGACATAGAGACTTCCAAAAAATAAAAGATGCAATAGTAGAAAAAAAGCCATGGGCAATTCTTACAGGACTTATGCCATCTGGAAAAATGCACTTGGGACATAAAATGGTAATCGACGAAGTAATTTTTTATCAGAGTCTTGGTGCAGACATCTTTATTGCTGTTGCCGATATTGAAGCATTTGCAATAAGAGGATTTAGCCTAAAGAAAACAAAAGAAACTGCCATAAAAGAATATATCTCTAATTACGTTGCACTTGGTTTAAAGCCTGAAAGGTGCCATATCTATTTTCAGTCAAAAAGTCAGGATGTAAAAGACCTTGCATACCTATTAGGAAAAAAGATAAATTGGTCTCAAATGCAGGCAACCTATGGTTTCACAGGACAAAGCAACATGGCACATATCTTTTCTCCACTTGTTCAAACAGGGGATATTCTGCATGTCCAGCTTGAAAAATTTGGAGGTACAAGGCCAACACTTGTCCCTGTGGGCGTTGACCAAGATCCCCATATAAGACTAAGCAGAGATATTGCCCGAGCGCATAGACTTTATAATGTAACATTAACAAAAGATAAAAAAATTGGGGTTTTTGTAAAGGTTGACGAAGAAATAAATAAACTTCTCGATAAAGCAGAAAGCACACTTAACAAACTAAAATTTACCAGATTAAAAAGAATTTCGGATTACAAAGCAATATATATCGAAGATGCCACCGAAGTAGATATTCCAAAAATAAACGACGCTCTTGCAAAAATCGAGGTTTCACTTGGAGGATACGGCTTCTTGCAACCATCAGCAACATTCCATCGGTTCATAACGGGCCTTACTGGAGAAAAAATGTCATCATCAAAACCAGAAAGTGCAATATTCTTATCTGATATACCAGAGGAGACTAGTAAAAAAATCATGAACGCGAAAACAGGCGGAGCAGTAACGCTCGAAGAACAAAAGAAACATGGTGGAAAACCAGATGAATGTATTATCTACGAGTTATTTTTGTATCATCTAATCGAAGACGATAAAGAATTGGGAGAAATCTATACATCATGCAAAAACGGAGAAAGGATGTGTGGGCACTGTAAAAAATATGCATCCGAACTTATGAAAAAATTGCTTACAAATCTCCAAGAGAAAAGAAAAGACATGGAAAACAAAGTCGATGACTATCTGGACTAATCGTAAGATTTGTAAAGCCCTTCATTCTCTGCTATTTCTTCAAATTTTGAATCGATTTTTTTCTGTTTTTGTGACAGATTATTCTTAAGGTTACTAAAAACTTCTTTTGACCCAGAGGCAGATCCTCTTAATGGAATACTAAGGCCATAATCTTTTTTGCCTTTCATTGCAGAATCAAGTATTTCCCTTGGATGCACCCCGTTTTCTATATTTCTTAGGATTTTTTGAAAATCTCCTTGGAGTAATCCAAAATCACCGGAGTATTTACTTATCTCATTTTCTACATTTTCATCAACATTTCTTGCAATTTTTCCCCCAACCCCCAGCACCTCATAAGGATTCTTCTGGTGCTCCTTTAGCAGATATATTCCAACATTAGGATTGAAAACGTAATAGTCTTTTGAAAGTCTCTTTTCATCACTACCAAAAACTGCTTTCCACTCTTTTGGATGTTTTTTACCATTTTTTATTAGGTCGTTTAAGACTTCATGCCGTGATTTTATTTTCAATTGAATCAGAACCTGGATTTGAGTTTAACATATAAGCAAAAAAGACATTATAAAATTATGCTTGTTAAAGAGATAATGACTTCTCCAGCAGTTGCAATTAAATCCACTAAATACAATATCAGATGCGATAAAAATTATGACAAAAAACAACATTAAAAAATTGCCAGTCGTAATAAAAGGAGAAATGATTGGTATAATAACCACAACAGATGTTTCGAGAGCAAGACCAGAGTTATCGAAAAGATTTATAGATTCTTGGGTAAAACCAGAATAGATGGATTAAACATTTACCCAAAATATTGTAATTTCTGCAGGGACATTTCTTTTTGATTTCTTATTTTCTTCACTCATATTTAGCTACCTTCTTTAAGTTTTAATGCTAGTGCCCTTGCTCTGTTTCCAACAACAAGAACTTTTGCTATAAATTCCATCTCTTTTGCGTCTGTAGTATTTGATACCTGTCCAACGATCATCATTTTTTATCGCTCCTCACTTAGTGTTTTGTAAGTTGCCTTTAAAAGGGATTGTTGTACAATTCTTGCCAGGGATCTTTACGGTTGTTACCTAAACGTATTGCAGTAAAAACTCAAAGATAAATAAGGGCAGGGATGATTACTCAGAAAAGATGTTGTCTATCATCCACTGTGGGTCAAATGGGATTTGATCTTCGTATCCCTGACCCATTCCAATGAAAAGTAGCGGCTTTCCAATAGTATAAGCAACAGAAAGTGCACTGCCACCTTTGGCATCGGTATCTACTTTTGTAAGAATTGCCCCATCAATTCCCACAATTTCATTGAATCGTTTTGCCTGCTCTACTGCATCGTTTCCTGCAAGTGCATCTCCAACAAAAATAATAAGATCTGGCTTTGCAACACGTTTTATCTTTGCCATTTCATCCATTAAATTAATATTTGTTTGAACTCTGCCAGCAGTATCAAGCAATACAACATCCTTGTGTTTTGCTTTTGCATGATCAATCGCATCAAAAGCAACTGCCGCTGGATCTGCATTAGCA
>JAYEJG010000028.1:0-4261 GCA_034660435.1 Thermoplasmatota archaeon | reverse complement strand
ACCCATATACAACATCATCTCATGTTATTGCAGGTGGCGCTACAATTGGTACAGGTATCGGTCCCAAAAATATTGATGAAATCATTGGCATCGTGAAAGCATATACAACAAGAGTTGGAGAAGGACCCCTCCCAACAGAACTTTTTGATGATGTGGGAACACATTTACAACAAAAAGGTCATGAGATTGGAACAACAACAAACAGACCGAGACGCTGCGGTTGGCTTGATTTAGTAGTTGTAAAACATTCGTGTATAACATCCGGCATAACAAAACTAGCAATAACGAAACTCGACGTACTTGATGGTCTTGAAACTATAAAGATTTGTACGAAATATGAAATTGATGGTAAAAAAATAGATTATTTTCCAGCGAGTATTGAAGATGTTAAAAAATGTAAGCCAATTTATGAAAAATTCGTTGGTTGGAAAAAGATAAACAATAATTCAAAGAAAATTTCAGATCTTCCGAAAGACGCGCAAGATTATCTTAAATTTATTGAAGAAAAACTTGAGACACCTATATCAATTGTTTCAATTGGACCAGATAGAAAAGAGACAATTGAAATCTAAATTGTTTTTTTAACGGCTAATGCGGTATTTACCCATCTAAGATAAGAATTACAAGCAGCTCTAAGCGAACTTACATCATTTGCTTCAATTTCTAAAAAAAGCGTTTTCCCTGAAAAAGATATTTTTGCCTTGGTTTTTGGAATTTTATGTTTTATTTCGGGGTCCAACGACTCAGCAATAACTTTTGCATCTTCTTCAGAATCAAAATTAAAATTAAAAGTTGCTTTTTTCATGAAACCTATTTTGATTTTATCCTTTTGGCAACTGTTGGTCGTTCCTTATAAAATATTTTGCTCCCACAATAAGGACATTGCATACCGATATTCTTAACGTCGAACTTTACATTTTTCTTACAAAGTCCACATTTATAACCTGTCATTCATTTTCAACCTCTTCTTGCAATTCAACCTCTACGTTTGTTGCTACCTTGGGAGTGCTTGCATCTGCGCGAAGCATTTTCTCAACAGTCTGTCCGGCCTCAGTCTTGGGAAGATATGCTCCACCTGCAAATTTAACACCGCATTTTCCACATTGCCAAATGCCTGTGCTAAGTCTTTTTACCTTTTTATGACCGCAACTTGGACAAACACGTTTTAATTTTTGGTGTATCTCGATGTTTTTCACACGACTTTTTGCCCTGACACCATATCGTGCACCAAAGCGACCAACGGGCCCTACCTTTTTGGTTCTCTTTGCCATGTTTATTTACCCACGCTTTTATATAACTGTTCTCTGATTTTTTTGCCGTTAATGACAGAGCCTTTTATAATCTTTTTTATCTCATCGACAGCAAAACTACCATTTAAACCTTTTTGCATGGCTCTTATGTCGCCTTTTTCATCAGTTGCAACTGTTAATCTTGCTTCTGCAATTTCTTCCTCATCTAACGAAGGATCCATTACAATTGCGCCATTGAATTTCACCGAAGTACATGAAATAGGTGGTGTTTTTATCGGAAGTGAATAGTCTTTTGGATGTTCTTTTAGATATCCTTCCATTTCTGGATGTTTTTCTATCATGCTTTCAAGTGCAGACTTCATCCTTTCAATGGGCACTTTTGTTGTGTGAAGTGCTACTAGTGCTGCAAGAGATGCTGCATCAAACAAATTACCATCATAGTCAATTATGTGAATGTCGATAAAAACCATCCATATTTGTTCTCCCGGAATGAGGCATAGTTTTTCTGTGT
Source organism: Thermoplasmatota archaeon (assembly GCA_034660435.1). Lineage (GTDB taxonomy): Archaea > Thermoplasmatota > E2 > DHVEG-1 > DHVEG-1 > JAYEJG01. The sequence goes on along the minus strand of JAYEJG010000028.1, from coordinate 2,500 downwards.
CGATGATTTCTGATTCGCGAATTCCACGGTCCACCACTCTTGCAAGTTCAATTGCATTTTCTCTTGGCGGTCCTGCCTCAAAATCTGGCGAGGCCATTGGAATTAATTCTGCTGCAGTAGTCATCACGCCGTCATTTGGTGTGTCTGGATAAGGAGTTCCCAAACTCATCTTAATTCCGACAATTACTTGCGTGTTTCCGATTTTTACTTTTGCAGAACCTTCTGCTTTTGATATCAGATTTGGTTCTATCTCTATTTTTCTAAATTCATTGAATTCTCTTCCATCAGCACGCTTTCCATCCCCTGCAAGTTTTGCAAGATATTCGCGTTTAATTGCTGGAGTAATTGTCATTTAATTTCCCCCCTCTATAATAGATTGATACTTATCAACTAACGCCTTTTTTTGTAACTCAGAAGCCACATGACAGCCTTTAATTGCCATATCAAGGGCGTTTTCAAACTCATCAAAAGTCAAATGGCCATCCATCTGCATCAGCAATATTTCGCCAGTTCTTGGCGATATTGCTATTGGAAGATCGGCAGAACCAAAATTGTCTTCTTCTTTATTGAGATCTAATACAACTTGGCCATCTATTTTCCCAGCCGCACAAGCAACAGGTATATCTTTCATTGGGATTCCTGCATCGGCAAGCGCTACACCTGCGGCAGTAAGACCTGCACACCTCGTTCCTGCCTCAGCCTCAATTACTTCAATATTCACATCAATTGATGCCCTTGGATACCTTTCAAGAAGTATTACCTTTTCAAGCGCTTCAGAAGTTACCTTTGATATCTCTCTACTTCTTCGATCTGGTCCAGGCCTCTTTCTATCATCAACACTAAAAGCAGCCATATTGTATCTTGCATTGACAATTGCCCTTAGAGGGTTTTGAGTATGCCTTGGAATCGCTTCTCTTGGACCATACACCGCAACAAGTACCTTATTGCCACCCCATTCTAGATAACATGAACCTTCTGCCCTATGAAGCACCCCTGCTTCGATTTTAATATTCCTCAGTTCATCAGGTTTCCTGCCATCCAATCGCTTTCCGTTTTCAAACAATTTAATATCTGATTTCATTTAATCTACGTCCTTTGACTCTTCTTTAAGTGATTCTTCTATTCTATTTGTAAGCCCATACAGTAGAGCTTCTTCTTCTATCTTTCTAATAGTCTTTATTGTTGTTGCAACCCCTTCTTCATCCCCATCAAGCCAAACTCTACCATTTTGGCCAACAAAGATGCGGCATTTTGTATATTTTTTGAGAAGGGAAATCATTGAACCGTTTTTACCAATTAATCTTGGAACCTTAGGTGGTTCAACATCCATTATTTGTCCTCCCCGGATTTTATATAAACCACGATCGTTAAGTGTAATCTGAAGTTTTTTCTCTTGATCAACTTGTAATACTTTTGCCATTATGCAATCGCCTTGATTTAAATATTTTTCGGTTTCACCAAAATCTACCCTCCAAGGCACCTCATTTACATGCAATAGTGCTGGATATGGTGCATTGATATCAACAAGCCATGCTGATGACAAAGCATCTTCAACGACTCCTATTACAAAATCTTTTTCCATGGGCATATAACGCCCTCTTATCGGAATCACATTTATGTATTTTGAATTGTCATTTAGCATTCCAAGAATCTCGGAATATATTTTTCCACCTTCTACAAAAGTCCCACTACCTGCTTTTCTATCGTTTACATTACCCAAAAGCTGGCTTGGGATGACAATTTCTCGCTTTCCTTCTGACATAAAATATTAACCTCTGTAAAATCACTTTAAAATTTTAGTAGAGATATTACCTTTCGTAACATCATTCAACTTATCATAAAAATCGGTTTGCATTCCTGCAGGAATTCTAATAATTCCCATCCAAGAACCATCAGACTGCCAATCTTCTCGCTCAAGCACACCGTAATTCCTTGCAACTCCGTAAGCCTTCCCAATGTATTCTGCAGGTATCTTCACCGACAATCTAATACGATCCATAGATATTGGAATAATTGGCCTTAAAGCCTCAATTATTGTTTTTACTTGTTCATTTACAGGTTTGAACGGGTCTACATGAATTCCTGCTTGTTCCATTGCAAGCTCAATTCTTTGACGAGGATGTGGGGCCTTAGTTTTTGGATCCATAGCATTTTTTGCAATTGTTTCTACGATTCTGTTCTTTTTATTTCTTTGCATTTTGTGACGCTGCTCTGTTGTAAGCTGAATGTCGCCCTTTAGTATGATTTGTTTTGCAATTTCAGCCACGTCTGTTGTACCAAATACACTTTCAAGAGACTCCTCTGAAGCATGCTCACCTTTCCCAGAATCTGCAAAGATTGAATCTATCACAAGATTTTGCACAATATTAACGTCCTTTCCTTCGATTATATCTGCTGCCACATAAGGATCTACAAGAACTTCAAAGTGATCTTCGCCTTTTTTGAATCTAGCAATAACAGCATCATCAAGACTTACCAATCTTAACTTCCTCCAACTATC
>JAYEJG010000027.1:0-4327 GCA_034660435.1 Thermoplasmatota archaeon | reverse complement strand
CGATTGCTGAAGCCATCAAAAAAGGATGTTCTATCGATAGAATATATAATCTTTCTAAAGTGGATCCATGGTTTCTCTATAAGATAAAGAATGTCGTAGAGCTGGAAAAAATACTGAAACAATTCAATCTTAAAGGCCTGTCTGCCTCTTTGTTAAGAGAAGCAAAACAAAAAGGCTTTTCTGATCAACAAATAGCAATACTTACTAAAAGCAATGAGTTGGCAGTACGGAAAAAAAGAAAGAAACTTGGCATAATACCATACGTGAAACAAATAGATACACTGGCAGCAGAGTACCCTGCAAAAACGAACTATTTGTATCTTACATATAACGGTTGTAAAGATGACTTTGATTCCAAAGAAAAAAACCAGGTTGTTGTTATAGGTAGTGGAGCATATAGGATTGGGTCCTCCGTGGAATTTGACTGGTGCTGTGTTAATTCAGCGGCTACATTACGAAATTTGAAATATCACACTATCATGATAAACTGCAATCCTGAAACAGTGAGTACGGATTATGACATTTGTGATAAACTCTATTTTGATGAACTTACTTTTGAGAGGGTTATGGATATCTGTGAGAAGGAAAACCCTTTGGGGGTTATTGTCTCAATGGGTGGTCAAATACCCAATATTTTAGCCTTATCGTTGTATAAGGGAGATGTTTCAGTACTTGGAACGTCTCCTGTTAATATCGATCGAGCTGAAGATAGACATAAATTTTCTCAGTTATTAGATAAATTAGAATTGGATCAACCTGAATGGAAGGAGTTGACCAGTTTACAGGAGGCAGAGGAATTTGCAGGTAAGGTTGGTTACCCGGTGCTTGTCAGACCGAGTTATGTTCTTAGTGGCGCTGCAATGAGTGTTGCTTTAAGTAACTGTGAGTTAAGAAAATATCTTAAGAAAGCCTCTGAGGTTGGCAAGGAATGCCCTGTGGTTATTAGCAAATTCATAACTGGGGCTAAAGAGATAGAGATCGATGCTGTTGCTAAAGAAGGCAAGCTTTATTGTTATGCAATTTCTGAACATGTTGAGAATGCCGGGGTGCATTCAGGAGATGCGACCTTGGTGTTACCTCCCCAAAGAACTTATTTGGAAACAATGAGGAGAATTAAAATAATTGCAAAGAAGATCGCGAAGTCTTTGCAGATAACTGGTCCTTTTAACATACAATTTATAGCTAAAGATAATGATGTTAAGGTTATTGAGTGTAATTTAAGAGCTTCAAGAAGTTTTCCATTTGTCTCTAAAGTCTTCAAGATAAACTTTATTGATTTAGCTACCAAGGTTATTATGGGTAAGCATGTTCCCAGAATGGATCGGTCTTCCTTTGATTTGGATTATGTTGGGGTGAAGGCACCGCAGTTTTCTTTTAATAGATTAAAAGGCTCAGATCCTATTTTAGGCGTTGAGATGGTTTCTACTGGTGAAGTTGCTTGCTTAGGTGATGATTTTAACGAGGCGTTTCTGAAAAGTCTTATCTCAGTGGGCTTTAAATTACCGAGGAAAACAATTTTGTTATCTACGGGGCCAATAGACAGTAAGGTAGAATTCTTAGAAAGCACTAGAAAATTAGATGGAATGGGTTTTAAGTTTTATGCTACAAAAGGAACATCTGATTTTATGAAAGCCAATGGTTTTAAATCAGAGGTTTTGTATTGGCCTTTGGAGAAAAAAGAACCAAATGTATTAAGCCATATAGCTGATGGAAAAATTGATTTAGTAATAAATATACCTAAAAACATCGAAAAAAATGAACTTGACAACGATTATCTCATAAGGCGAAAGGCGGTTGATTTTAATGTTCCTTTACTTACTAATTTACAACTTGCAAAACGTTTTGCTGAGGCGATTCACACTATCTCGCTTGACAATTTGAATGTTAAAAGTTGGGATGAGTATAATTAAGTACTGTTTTTTTGCACCTTATAATATCAAAATAATTGAGATTTAATGTAGATAGATTATGATCTGCGCACACGCATACATACTCATCTGCGAAAAAGGCACTTAAAACTCCATTGTTTTCCCTTCTATGGCAACAAATGGGTAGGGCTGAAGCTAAATCTATTTTAGAGAATACCCATCCAATTACCCCCTCTAAATCACTTCTTCTCCCACCCATCATTGTTACCAAAGGGTTTACTTCTGTTGTTTTACTGTAAAAGTTACTGTCCATTTTGGCATTATTACACAAAACATTTAAATATTGTTAATAACAGAGTATAACATGGAAAGGTGGTGAAAAAAAATGAGAATTGTTAGTGAAGTAAGTACCTCACAGGAATTTGACGAAATGAAATCAGTAATGGAGATCTTTGTAGTTAACACAAGAATAAAGCAACTCGCCGAAATGGTTTAAACTCATTTTTCTAAATTTTAGCTTTCATTAGATTGTTTTTTTAACTTATTTTAAAATCCTTCAAACCTAAAGGTAATCTTAATAATGGACCTCTAGATTACAGAAGAACGGTTTGGGGGATAATATGGTAAAGAAATCAGATATCGAAACTATCTTTTCTGAAGAATTAAACTGGATCAAGAATGCAGATGTTAAAGAAAAGGTCGTGCTAGTCTGGAAGGAAGCTGCTGATCGTGGTGGATGGAAAACCTTGGATAAAGTACCTTTCACGCTTCTTTTTGAGAATTCCGGAAAACTTACGGATCATACAAAACGAATCACTCATCTTGCAAAAGCAGTAACGGAGCAAAGAGAAGAAGACATCAACCAGGATTATTTAATTGCAGGTGCACTTTTGCATGATGTTGGAAAACTTCTGGAGTATGCCATAGTAGATGGAAAAGTTGTGAAAGGGGAATATGGTAAAAAATTCCGTCATCCTGTGTCTGGTGCATTACTTGCAAAAGAATTAGGCCTTCCTGATGACATTGTATTGATTATTTATGCTCACTCTCATGAAGGAGATAAATGCGAGCGCACTCCCGAATCATTTATTGTTCATCATTGTGATTTTATTGATTTTCACATAAAGAAAGCATTGGTGAACAAATGAAGATAAATAACGCAGCTGGAAGAATGATAGAAACGGAAATTGCAGGGAGAAAGTTCGAACCATTTAAGGGTGCCAAAAAGTATCCTGATAGATCAAAAATAGTGAGTTTAAAAGAAGCACTTGAAAATTGTAAATTAAAAGACGGCCAAACAATATCTTTTCATCATCAATTACGAAACGGTGATTATGTTGTTAATTTGGCACTTGAAGAAATTGGCAAGTTAGGTGTTAAAAATATCCGATTAGCGCAAACTGCGTTATTTGGTGTGCATGAGCCTGTTATTGACTACATCAAAGATGGTACGGTAACGAGAATAGAGGGCAGTCTTAATGGTATTGTGGGGGACTATGTGTCAAAACACCCCCTAAAAAGCCCAGTTATTCTCCGTTCTCATGGCGGAAGATGGATGGCTGTTAAAACAGGAGAACTTCACCCTAATATTGCAATAATTGCTGCGTCAGCTGCTGATAAATGCGGCAACTGCACAGGCACTATTGGTAAGAATGCGTTTGGTCCAATATGTTATTCACAAATTGATGCAATGTGCGCTGATTATGTGATAATTGTTACTGATACTGTCGTTGAATATCCATGTCCATACCAAGAAATTACGGAAGGTTTTGTTGATTGTGTCGTTGAGATTGATAGCATCGGCGATCCAGAAAAGATTGTTTCAGGTTCAACAAAAATAACAGATAATCCAATGAAACAACAGATTGCGCATGATTGTGTAACCCTTATGGATGCTGCTGGATTAATACGAGATGGGATGATCTTCCAATCTGGTGCAGGTGGCATATCTTTGGCTGCAACAAAGTATCTTGGTGATATTTTAGAGGAGAGAAGCGTTGTGGCAGCACTTGGCATGGGCGGTCTTACAAAATATCTCGTTGACATATATGCAAAAGGCAAGTTTAAAGAATTATATTATGCCCAATGTTTTGATACTGAAAGTGTGAAATTTGTTTCTGAGAATCCAGGGCTACCTCTTATGGACATAGGACATTATGCTGATTCAACTTCAAAGGGTAGGACTGTGGATAATTTGGATACCGTTGTACTTGGCGGAACAGAGGTTGATGTGAACTTTAACGTAAATGTCAATACTCATAGTGATGGACGTATGCTGCATGGCATAGGTGGCCATCAGGATACAGCAGCTGGAGCAAAGCTTACAATTATAACAGTGCCATTGTATAGGAAAAACAATCCAATTGTAAGGGAGCGAGTGACAACAATAACTACGCCGGGAAGCGTTGTTGATGCTATCGTAACCAATGGGGGAATAGCAATAAATCCTGCTCGAAAGG
>JAYEJG010000026.1:0-4332 GCA_034660435.1 Thermoplasmatota archaeon | reverse complement strand
GGATAAAAGAAGGACTGGCTGGCGTCTGGGACAGAAAAGACCTGATAGAGTTAACACTGCTAATATTCTCACTGGGCTATGGCATAATTTGTACTGGCTAGCTGATTAATTCTGTCCCACACCCGGTATAAGTGACAAGACACGGTCGGATTATGTTACAATAGCAACAATGTTACGTTTATTGCATTCGACATAAACAAAATGTGATCGACTCTTAATATTCTACTTTGTTACCCATATTTTTTTCATCTTTTCAAGGTTTTCAGTGTGCTCCTCAAAATAAATGTGGATTGGTTCAAGAATGTTATTGACATACTTTGCTGTTGCATTTTTAAGATCAAGCGGGTGTAGCCCATCAACAAAGGCTTTTTCAAGTTCTTCATACGAAGAAAACGCTAGGTTTCCACCAAATTTTTCCGGTCGTTCGATAAGGAACGCGTCATTTCTCAACTCTGGGAATACAATAAAACGGCACATTTCCAATATTGGATTTCCGTCTACTTGTTTTTCAGGACAGTATGCTTTCTTCATTTTTCTATTGACTTCTTCTGGGCTGTCGTGAATTGAGATCATTGAATCGGGTTTGCTTTTGCTCATTTTAACTTCGGTTGGGTTCATTCTGCTTCCTGCTTGGAGTCCTGTAAGAAGTGGAGTATGAATTGCGACTGGTGGTTTCTTACCAAGTTTCTTGCTTATATCGCGAGCAAGCATGTGTGCATGACGTTGATCCATGCCGCCATAGGCTACATCCAAATTTAGGTAAAATATGTCGGATACTTGCATCGCCGGGTAAAATAACTTGGAGAGGTCTTTTTCCGCTTCGCTTTCATCACGTCCCATAATGTCCATTGCACGTTTCACTCTTGCAACGGATGTTGCTTTTGAACTGCGAAGTACGAGTTCCCAGTATTTTGGGTTGCTAATATAATCGCTTGCATAGACAAATTTCACTTTATCTTTATCAATTCCCATTGCAGCAAAGCAATCTTCCATGTATTTGCCGCACAGCTTAATTTTCTCAATATCTCTGTCTAGTTTGTCGTTGATATATGCGTGCCAATCTGCAAGAAGCACTGTAAAATCAAACCCACATTCAAGAAAATCCTTAATCTTATTTGTGCAAATCTTCCAACCAAGATGAACAGTGCCGCTCGGCTCAAAACCAATATATCCCTTTGGTTTGTCTTTTTTAAGAACTGCTTTTAATTCTTCGGGTGTTACAATTTCTTCAGTGTTTCTTGTAAGTATTTCAAACTTGTCCATTTTATCTATCTCTCTAGTTTTTTGATTACTTTGTCAATTATTTTTTCGGTTACCCCAATGTAATTTTTAGGATTTAAAGCAGCATTAATTTCTTTTTCCGAGAGCAATTTCATTTTTTTGTTCACATCAATGAATACTTCCTTTAGTGATTTACCTTCTTTTGTTGCTTTTAGAGATGTTTTTCTCATAAGTTCATGCGCTTCTCCTCTTCCCATACCCTTACCAATTAGAGTAGTCATCATGGATTCGGCCATTGGGAGGCCCTTTGAAATTTCCATATTCTTTTTCATTCTTTCTGGAAAGACTTTCAGATTTTTAAAAACGTCATTTGCTTTGTATATTATCCAGTCGGTAAGAATTATCGAATGGGGAATTACGAATCGTTCAGAAGAAGAATTACACAGGTCTCTTTCATGCCATTGAATTGCATTTTCATAAGTTGGAATCGCCAGTCCACGAACAACCCGTGCAAGTCCACATATTTGTTCAGATGTAATTGGATTTCTTTTATGAGGCATTGTAGAACTTCCAACTTGTTTTTTCACTTCAAAAGCTTCTGCAACTTCACCAATTTCGTCTCTTTGTAGATTCCTTATCTCGGTTCCAAATTTTTCCATGCTGGTTGCAATGTTACATAAAACCCCCAAAAGTTCGTTATATCTATCCCGACATACAATCTGAGTAGAAACATCTTCTATGCCAAGTTTTAGTTCTTTCAGCATTTCTTCTTGTAGTTTTAATGCATGTTTTCCAAGTGCAGCACCAGTTCCTACTGCACCAGATAGTTTTCCCACAAGAAGGCGACTTTTACATTCATGCATACGTTCTAAGTGTCTATCAACTTCCATTGCATATCCTGCCATTTTAAGGCCGAATGTAATTGGTATTGTGTGTTGTCCATGAGTCCTGCCGAGCATTACTGTTTTTTTGTGTTCTTTTGCAAGGTTTAAAAGAGTTTTTCTAAGGTCTTTAAGGCCCTTTTGGATGTGTGATGTTGACTCGGCAAATTGAAGAGCATTTGCAGTATCGACGACATCATAACTAGTGGCTCCAAGGTGAATATATTTTCCTGCATCGCCCTTACAAACTTCTGCAAGAGCACGTGTTATTGCCATGATATCATGTTTCGTTTCAGCTTCAATCTCTTTCACTCGTTCAACTTTAACATATTTTATTGAAGCTTTCCTTGTTATTTCATCAGCAGCATTTTTTGGTATATTTCCAACTTTTGCATGAGCTCTTGCAAGTGCTGCTTCTACATCAAGCAAATATTGTAAGCGTTGCGTCTCACCAAAAATTTTTTTCAACTCTTTTCTTCCATAACGATAATCAATGGGGCATACAGGATCATCCATGTTTTTCACAAATCGAGAATAAATTTATACTTAATGTTATTTTCCACGGGCAGTTCTGCTTTATTCTCTCCAAAATATGCTGGGATGATTTCTAAGTTTTTTAAAAAAGTTTATCTTCTTCCAAAATAAAATCAACCCGTTCTTTTAATTCTTTTATATCAAACGGTTTTTTTATGCAGTATGAGTTTGTTTCCATCCCTTTTTTCATAGTTTTTTCATCATCTAATGCTGTAAGAAATACAATTGGTATGTTGCCCCACTGTTCATTCTCTTTTAATATCCTGTGGGTTTTCCAGCCGTCTATTCCGGGCATCATGATATCTAGGATTATAAGGTCAGGCATTAGCCCTTTTTTTAGTAGTGTGATGCATTCTTCTCCGCTTTCTGCACCGATTATCTCATATCTATCAGTTAAATCGCTTAACCCGCTTTTGATTGTGCATACGACATCAGGGTCATCATCGACAACCATCAATTTTTTTGTGATGTTTTCATCTCCTCAAATGCATATTATTACTAACCTAAATAAATTACCTTTTTATAAAAATTGCCTAAAAAAGAAAGCTTGCAACAAGCAATTTGATAATTTTTAAATTGTTTTGCTGATTAATGTTAAATGATCGTAGTTCATATCAATGCCTCAAGGGTTAGTTATGACTGGATTGGGAAAAACAATGCTAAATTTTAATTACAATGTGTCTACAAGGATATTATTTGGAAAAAACAAGGTAAAAGAACTTGGGGATGAAGTTAAGCAATATTCAGACAGTATTCTCCTCGTTTATGGTAGGGGAAGTGTAAAAAAAACTGGACTTTATAATAAAATAATAAAATCACTCAAAAAGAATAACATTTCTTATAAGGAGCTTTCTGGAATTCAACCAAACCCAAGAATAACTAGTGTGAGAAAAGGAATAGAACTATGTAAGGAAAACAATATTGATTTCATTTTAGCAGTGGGTGGGGGTAGCGTAATTGATTGTTCAAAAGCAATTGCTGCAGGTTTTTACTGGAACAAAGATCCATGGAGTCTCTTCTTAGAAGATGAAAGAAAAATCAAAAAAGCACTTCCCATTGGAACTGTTCTTACTCTTGCTGCAACAGGATCAGAGATGAATGGTAATGCTGTTATTTCAAATGAAGAAACAAAGGATAAAATGGCCATTCATAATGATAAGTTGAGGCCCAAATTTTCAATTTTAGATCCAACTCTTACCTTTACAGTTCCAAAAAAACATACTGCTGCCGGTACAGTTGATATTTATAGTCACATCCTTGAACAATATTTTAGTCTAACTAGAGGGGCGTTTGTCCAGGATAGAATTTCAGAAGCTCTTATGAAAAGTTGTATAAATTACAGTCCAATTGTGATGAAAGAACCTGAAAATTATGAAGCTAGGGCAAATCTTATGTGGGCAGGTAGCCTTGCATTAAACGGTCTCATTGGCTATGGTAAAATTACCGACTGGGCAACACATATGATAGAGCATTCGGTAAGTGCATTATATGATGTAACCCATGGAATAGGTCTTGCGATTCTAACTCCTTTTTGGATGGAATATGTTTTAGATGAAAAAACCGTACCAAAGTTTGCAGAATATGCAAAAAATATCTGGAATCTCAATGGCACTGATGACATGAAACTTGCAAGAGAGTCGATAGAAAAAACAAAAGAATTCTTCAAAAGTCTTGAGATGCCTAAAACGCTAAAGGA
>JAYEJG010000025.1:0-4524 GCA_034660435.1 Thermoplasmatota archaeon | reverse complement strand
GCATTATAACTGAAGGTGCAGAAAAAATCCTGCATTGGCGTAGTCCAAATTATTTGTATAAACCAGTTGACACAGATATAAAAGTACTTCTCCGGAATTATTCTCTTAGTGATGATATAGGTTTCCGTTTTTCGGCACAACAATGGCCAAGTCATCCACTCACTGCGGATAAATATGCTGGTTGGATGAGTCGTTGCGAGGGCGACATAGTTAACCTGTTTATAGACTATGAAACTTTTGGGGAACATCATTGGGAAGATACGGGTATTTTTGCCTTCCTGGAGCATTTACCCAGTGAGGTTTTCAAACAAAAATATATGGATTTTGTAACGGTATCTGAGGCAGTAGAACGTTATGCATCTGTTGGAGAAATTGATGCACAATCGGCAATTTCTTGGGCAGATGAGGATCGTGATGTATCAACTTGGTTGGGTAATGACATGCAAATTGCCTGTTTTAATGAGTTGAAGGGCATCGGAAAGAAGATAAAAGAAACGGGGAACAAAGATTTGCTTCATACCTGGAGACTTTTACAAACTTCAGACCATCTTTATTATGTTTCAACAAAAGGTTTTGAAGATGGGGCAGTGCATGCGTACTTTAGTCACTATGATAGCCCATATGATGGATTCATGAATTATATGAATATTCTTCAAGATCTAAAACAAAAAATTAACTGAAGTATTTCATTGGTGAGGTGAGGATAGCATTTGAAAATAGTACACTTTAGCTGGGAGTATCCACCTATAATTTATGGTGGTCTTGGGACATTTGCAACAGAAATGTCCCAGAAACAGGCATATTTTGGAAATGATGTAACAGTCTTTACAATAAACAACAATAATAAACTAAAGACATATGAAAAAATGAATGGAGTAGATGTTTACCGCCCTAAAACCCTTGATTTGACTTCTACGTATCTTCTTTTTGCAGATTACGAATTGAGGTCATGGGGTGATAACTTCAAGTTTTTTGCAGACGTTATCAACTACAATACAATGTCAGCCTCCCAGCTTGTAAACCTACTTATTCGAAAAGATCAAAAGAAATATGATGTAATTGATGCACATGACTGGCTTGGAATAATAGGTGGCATGATTGTAAAAAAAGAAACAAAAGCACCTCTGGTGTTTCACGTTCATTCAACAGAGGTTGGACGGTCCACTGGTCGAGGCTCGCATGCGATAAAAGATATTGAGTTTGAAGGTGGACAACAAGCAGACTGCGTTATAACAGTATCATATGCTATGCGTGACGAACTAGAAAAACTAGGTTTTCCTTTTGATAAAATACGTGTTTGTTGGAATGGCGTTGATCCCTCTAAATATGATCCAAATAAAATTACTGCCGAGGAAAAAAAACAATTGCGACAACGTTATGGTATTACTGATAATGAAAACATGTTGTTTTTTGTAGGGCGTCTTGTAACCGTTAAAGGTGTTGACCATCTTGTAAATGCTATGCCTAGTGTTATTGAAGAATTCCCAAACACAAAACTGGTAATACTTGGCATCGGTGACATGGAATCTAGTCTTAAATCACAGGTTGAAAATCTTGGAATACAAGACAAAGTTATTTTTAGAAATGAATTTGTCGATGAGAAAGAACGGATTTTACATTATGCAGCTAGCGATGTAGTTGTTCTTCCCTCTCTTTATGAACCTTTTGGCATTGTATGCACTGAAGCAATGTCCATGGCAAAACCTGTTGTGATAGGAGCTAAAGGGACAAATGGTATGCGAGAACAAGTTATTCCAACGGGTGATAAGCAATGCGGCATCCATGTAAACGGCCTTGACTCGGGAGATATTGCATGGGGCATAAAGCAGGTTCTTCAACAAGATGACAAAGGCGTTTATATGGGGAAAAACGCACGACAAAGAGTACTTGAAACATTTAGCTGGGAATCTGTCGCAAAAAGAACACTTGATATTTATAAAGAATTCGCCCAGTGATGGTTTATGCGAGAATGGATAGTTACAAACGGCCTTGGCGGTTATGCATCTCTTACTCATCAGAATACCAATACTCGTAAGTTTCATGGGCTGCTTGTTTCCAGCCTGAATCCGCCAACAGAGCGATGGGTTTTTGTCTCAAATGTTTTTGATAAATTGCAAATCGAAAATAGGGTCTATAATCTTAGTGGCGTCAAGGGTACTTTTTCTTTTGATTTATTTCCATCGTTCTTTTATCATTTTGAAGGAGTAAAAATTAAAAAAACAATTTTTATGGAGCATGAAAAAAATACAACAATTCTAAGATATGATGTTAAAACTAAGAAACCTGTGACAATGACTCATACGCCTCATTTAAATTCAAGGCACTTTTATGATGTAACCAGTCAAAGACATCTGGTTTTTGACCAAGAAACAATAGATCATGGTGTAATTATAAAACCAGGCAATATCGATGGAAAACTGAAAATAATCCTCAGAGACTCAACATATGCTCCCGCGTTTTACTGGGAAGAATTTTTCTATGAAAAAGATCATGAAAGAAATGATTCCTGGGTAGATAACAATGGGCACCTCGGAGATTTTAATAAAAACATTGACAGAGATATGACGTATTATTTGGTTCTTACACTTGAAGATGAAGTAGATACTAATCCATCGGATATATACGACCTGGAAGTTAAAAGGAAAAAGAACCTTGTTGAACGATCAGGTCTTTCAGAAAAATTTGAAAAACTGGTTTTATCGGCAGATAACTTCATTGTAAAAAAACAAAACGGAAAATCCGTAGTTGCAGGTTACCATTGGTTTGGCGATTGGGGGCGGGATACGCTAATAGCTCTTCCAGGTCTTACGCTTGTTACAAAGCGATATGATGACGCAAAACAAATACTCCTTAGCTTTAGTCAGTTTTGTAAAAACGGCCTTATACCAAACGCATTCATGGAACGAGATTCAGTGGCTGTTTACAACAATGTTGATTCGTCTCTTTGGTACATAGATAGAGTATATCAATATCTTAAATATACCAACGATAAAGTTTTTCTTGAAAAAATCTGGCCTACCTTGGTTTCCATTATTAAGGGCTACAAAGAAGGTACAGATTTCGGCATTCACATGGATGACGACTATTTGATCAGCCATGGCCCAGGTCTTACATGGATGGATGTAAAAATTGGTGATTATTATCCAACGCCAAGGAACAATAAAGCAGTTGAAATACAAGCACTTTGGTATAATGCTCTATGCATCATGAGTGGTTTTTCGCAACTGCTCGGCAAAGTTGATACATATTTCGATTTACCAGAAAAAGTAAAAAATAGTTTCAACAAACAGTTTGACCAACAATACGATGTCATCGATACAAAAGATTTATCGTTTAGACCAAACCAAATCTTTCTTTCATCCCTCGATTTTTCTATGATCGATAAAAGTTTTCAGAAAAAAATTGTGGAAGATGTACAAGAAAAACTAGTAACAGTTTTTGGAATGCGTACTCTTTCGCCAGATAACCAAGGTTACAAAGGATGTTATTTTGGTGATTATGATAAGGATATGGCTTATCATAATGGCATGGTTTGGCCATGGCTTCTTGGACCATTTATCAAGGCATTTATCAAGACAAAACCAAAAGCCCCTATTTGGAGGGAGTTTGCATACGAAAATTTCTTAGAACCAATGCTTGATGTGTTTGGTGAAAATTGGGATGGCAATATTCATGAAATTTTTGATGGGGATTCAATATTTTCCCCTCGCGGTTGTATTGCCCAAGCTTGGAGTGTTTCTGAAATACTCCGATGTTGGGTCGAAGATATAGAAAATATACGGCCAGAATATGAAGCCGTTTTAGAATCATCTAAAGTACGCGTTTAATACATATTGCTGCATCATTCTATTTGTGTTAAAAAACGATGCATTAATTGCTATACAACTTCTCATAGTACGTATCCAGTTATCCCGGTCGTTGTAAAACTTAGGAATTATCCATTTTTCAAGCTTATTGTAAAGATCGTTTCTATCAGCTTCGTCGTCAGATTTACCTTCGTTTGATTTTCTTGAACCAATCGCCCAACCCGTAATATTTTCAACACAACCTTCGATCCACCATCCATCTAATGTGCTAAGCTGTGGAACTCCATTATGTGCTGCTTTCATGCCACTAGTTCCAGATGCTTCCATTGGCCTTCTGGGGGTGTTTAGCCATAAATCAACCCCTGCTGTCATTATTTTCCCAATTGATATGTCATAATTGTGAATATACGTAATTTTTACATTTCCATTAATCGTTTTTATAACATCATATATCCTCTTTATCGACTCTTTACCTTGTCCGTCTTTTGGATGTGCCTTTCCAGCATATATTATCTGTATGCCCCCTACTTTTTCGGCAATCTGCATCAGTCGTTCTGGTTGAGATATTAATAAATCAGGTCTTTTGTATGGTGTTTGCCTACGGGCAAATCCTATGGTAAAGTCATTATAGTTCATGCCAACGTTATATCTATTGTTGACAAAGTCGATAAGGGTTTTTTTGGCATTCATGTGTGCTTCCCATATCCTGCTCTTATCC
>JAYEJG010000024.1:0-4630 GCA_034660435.1 Thermoplasmatota archaeon | reverse complement strand
CAATGTAGAATTGTTTTGGTATGCCAACATTTGGATATTTAATCCCCATCTTTTCCAGTTTACGCGGGTCTGTAAATTTCCCAGTTATTACTGCTGCGGCTGCTGTTTCAGGGCTGACTAGATATGCATTTGCACTTTTTGTTCCAGATCTGCCTAGGAAATTACGGTTGCTTGTTCGAAGTGAAACTGCTTCAGTTTTTGGAGATTGGCTGTTTCCAATACAAAAACCACATGCCGATTCTGCAAATCTTGCACCAGCCGAGAGAAGGTTTTCAAACCCTCCATCTTTTGTAATGTTTTCTAGAACTTGTTTGCTACCGGGTGCTACTACAAAACTAACATTTGGATGAGTTTTTTTACCTTCCAAAATTTTTGCAACAGTCATCAAATCCTTGTATGATGAATTAGTACAACTGCCAAGACACACTTGATCTACATCCCTGCCCTCCAGTTCTTTTACTGTTTTAATGTTACCCGGACTGTGTGGTGTTGCTGCAAGTGGTTCGAGTTCATTAAGATTGATATCTACTATTTTGTCATATTCTGCGTCATCATCTGCTTTTAATTCGACCCAATCATCTTCTCGTCCTTGTGCTTTGAGAAATTCCCTTGTTGTTTTATCACTTGGGAATACCGATGTTGTTACTCCGCATTCTGCACCCATGTTGGTAATCGTTGCACGTTCCGGTACACTGAGTGTTTTTACCCCTGGTCCGCCGTATTCAAAGACGCATCCAACGTTTCCCTTTGTTGTAAATATTTCAAGTACTTTCAAAATGACGTCTTTTGCAGCGACCCATGGTTTGAGTTCTCCAATTAAATTAACTTTGATTACTTTTGGATATGTAATATAAAATGGTCCACCTGCCATTGCAACAGCAACATCAAGACCGCCTGCACCAATAGCAATCATTCCTATTCCACCGCCAGTTGGTGTGTGGGAGTCAGAGCCAAGTAGCGTTTTGCCTGGTTTTCCAAATCGTTCTAGATGCACTTGGTGGCATATTCCATTTCCAGCTCTTGAATATACTATCCCATATTTTGATGCCACACTTTGTAGATATTTGTGGTCATCTGCATTTTCAAAACCGATTTGTACCGTGTTGTGGTCTACATAGCTTACTGATAGTTCTGTTTTGACTTTTGGTATACCCATTGCTTCGAATTGTAGATATGCCATTGTCCCTGTTGCATCTTGTGTGAGTGTTTGATCTATTTTAATTCCTACTTCTTTTCCCTTTTCAGGCATACTTTCTACAATATGGTTAAAAAGGATTTTCTCAGCTATTGTCTTCCCCATGTCGAAACCTCTTTGTAAGATGTATAGAGCGCAGTATCGCCAGTTATTTAATAAAGTTTTTCCAGTACAAGATGTCAATTGAATAACTTTCAACGCTTTAAAATGCTATTTAGGTCAACATTTTTAAAATTCTGCACTTTATGATAAAATAATTGGTCAGTTTTGCGCAAAAGGGAAAATTTAATATTTAACTGCACCATTTTCTGATTTATGAAAAAAACCTTGATGACAACGAAGGAAAAGAGAGTCCTGTGCGGCATCTCTAAATGTCCCCATCTAAGTGATAGTGACCTTTCATCCATTATTAATGTAAAACTTTCAACATTTACAGCAATTAAAAGGAGATTATTAAAACAAGGTTTTTTCAGGGTGATTATTGTACCGATGTTAAATAATTTGGGCTCTGAGTTATTGGGAGTTACGTATACTCAGTTTAATCCTGTAATTCCTCTGGAGGAGAGGGTGAAGACTACGAGAAAAACGATTGAGGTTTTCGATGAAATTTTCTTTTCAGTTGGGGAACAAGAAAAGGGTTTTTCGTTGAACATTTCAAAAAATTATACCAACATTGGCAGGATAAATGAGATTAGGACAGAAACTTTTGGGAAGGTTGGACTTTTAGAAAAAGAGTATCCCAATGAAGTAATATTTCCATTTGAAACAAGCAACATTACTCACTTTTTTGACTATACGCGGGCACTTTCCAAAATGTTTGGCGAGGAAGATATAACAAACACATCAGTCAAAAAAGATGGATGGTTTAAAAACACAAAAAGTATCGAACTATCAAGAAAAGAAAAACTCGTTTTGTCTGCAATTGTCAAAAATCCTATGGCAACGTCCCAAAAAATAGGCGATGTTGTCGGTCTTTCTAGACACACCGTTTCCAGGATGAAAAAACATTTCTTTGAAATTGGACTTTTAAAACAATTAATTCTGCCGGACCTTTATAAACTTGGTTTTGAAATACTTTCTCTATATCATGTAAATTTTGATCCACACAAAGCACCCAGTAGCAAAGACATTGATAAACTGGACACAGCGTACACAGTATTTCTGGGCAATAGAAAGTTTGAGGCAGTATTGATATCAGTTTATCCAACGTATCAAGAGTACAAGAAAGATATGATGGATAAGATTCGCTTTTTGAAAGAAAATGATTTAATATCTTCCCCGCCGATGATCAATGAATATTTGCTAGACCGGACCATATTCATTAAAGACTTTAACTTTGCACCAATTACAACAAAGATCTTGCGCAATCGTGATAAATAAGACAACCTAGAAAATACATTGGTCGCAAAATAATTGTAACAAAGCATGCAGTTTGCTGAAATGTTGCTTATATTTGGATGATTGTGCACATATGGATAAAATACAATTTTAGGTGATGAAAAGTTACTTATACCTAATTTTTATTTGCAGCCTCGTCTATTTGGGGGTAAATTATGTAACACAACATCCCAAAATGGAATTAAATGCAGTTTAGAGGTTGAAATGATGATGGAAGAAGAAAATGTTCGGGTTTTTAATCCCGGCACCGAAGTTAGTTCTGGAGCATATATCGGTAACATGGCAAGATATAAAGAGCTGTACGAAGAGTCTATAAGAAATCCAGATGAGTTTTGGGCAAGAATGGCCGAGGAAAACGTAAGTTGGTATAAAAAATGGGATAAAGTACAAGAATTCGATTTCAAAGAAGCAAATATTAAATGGTTCGAAGGGGCAAAATTAAACGTTGCATATAATTGTCTTGATAGGCACATTGAAAATGGCCACGGAGATGATATCGCAATTATATGGGAAGGAAATGAATCATCTCAAACAAAAAAATTCACATATAAAGCGCTACTCGAAGAAGTTTCAAAATTTGCAAATGTCCTTAAATCAAAGGGCGTTAAGAAAGGGGACAGGGTTTGCATTTATTTACAGATGGTTCCAGAACTTGCAATATCGATGCTTGCTTGTGCTCGTATCGGTGCGGTTCATTCTATTGTATTTGGTGGATTCTCTGCGGATTCGCTCAGTAATAGAATAAACGATTCTGGATGTAAAATGCTCATTACACAAGATGCTGGAGTAAGAGGTGCAAAATCACTTCCAATGAAAGTTACAGCAGATAAAGCAGTAGAAGATACTCCATCAATTGAGTCTGTGATTGTCGTAAAACGTATTGGTGAAGAAGTTTCTTGGAATGACAAGGACCATTGGTGGCACGATGAGATGGAAAAAGCAGATTTGACTTGCCCACCAGAAGAGATGGATGCTGAGGACCCATTGTTTATATTATACACATCAGGATCAACTGGCAAACCAAAAGGAGTTTTACATACGACTGGCGGCTACCTTGTTTTTGCTGCAGTAACTCACAAATATATTTTTGATTATCATGAGGGAGATATTTACTGGTGTACGGCCGATATTGGTTGGATTACAGGGCACTCATACATTGTTTATGGCCCATTAACAAACAAAGCTGTTTCAGTGATGTATGAAGGTGTTCCAAATTATCCTGACTGGGGTCGTTTCTGGGCTATTTGTGAAAAACATAAAGTAAACATTTTCTACACTGCACCAACAGCACTTAGAGCGCTAATGAAAGAGGGTGACGACTGGGTCACAAAATACAACCTAAGTTCACTTAGAGTCCTTGGAACTGTCGGTGAGCCAATTAAATCAAAAGAATGGAACTGGTATCACAAACTTGTTGGTGGTGGAAGGTGTCCAATTGTAGATACATGGTGGCAGACTGAGACGGGCGGAATTCTAATAACGCCATTACCTGGCGCAACTCCTTTAAAACCGGGTTCTGCAACATTTCCATTCTTTGGTATTGAACCTGTGTTAATGGACGAAACTGGAAGCGAGATTCAGGGGAATGACGTTTCAGGAAATCTTGCAATAAAAACAGCATGGCCAGGCATAATGAGAAATGTTTATGGGGATCACGATAGATTTAAGAGCACCTATTTCTCAATGTATCCAGGATATTTTTTCACAGGTGACGGCTGTATGAGAGATAAAGATGGATATTACTGGATCACTGGACGTGTCGATGACGTCATGAATGTTTCAGGTCATCGTATTGGAACGGCCGAAGTAGAAGGGGCACTAGGCAAACATCCAAAAGTCGCTGAAGCCGCAGTTGTAGGATTTCCACACGACATTAAAGGGCAGGGCATATATGCATATGTCACCCTAAAGACGGGCGAACATGAAGATGAGAATCTTACAAAGGAACTGGTACGACTTGTCAGAGCGGAAATTGGACCACATGCGTCTCCAGACAAAATACAATTTACTGATGGACTTCCAAAAACAAGATCTGGA
>JAYEJG010000023.1:0-4665 GCA_034660435.1 Thermoplasmatota archaeon | reverse complement strand
GATTTTTGAGCATAGAACAAAATTTTTCAGGGTCAGAAAAAATCAAGGAACAATTGCAAATAATGTATGAAATTGGCGTTATCTCATCAAATTTGACTTTTGATCTGTTTATGTCGATGCTTGAAAAGATAAATAATTCTTATCGCCCACATTCATTAAATACAATGATTGATGGAATTTTTATTGGACCTACGATGATATCACATTTTACTTTAAATGGTCGTATTTGTGGCATTCTTCCAATTAGAAAACCTTTGTTCTGTGGGCCAGTCGTTGATGAGAATTGCATAAACGGTTTTGCTGGTTTTTTACCCATGTATTTAGGCATTAGCCTTAATACTGTTTATATCACTGCCATTAGCTATAGAAGTCATGGGTCCTATGATGAAGTTTTTTCCCGCTTTAATGAGTTATTGGTTCCTTGTGTTGGAATGACTATTGCATTCATAGATAACACAAATGCTTCTAATCCTGATGTTTTATTTGAGTACAATTTAGATATTTGTCTAATGGGTGCCTTATGGGGAATTACTAAATAAGGTGGCAAGATCTATGAGAATGGACTTGATTATAGGCCTTGACTTATATGCTCTAATTCAAAAATAATAAATTTGTAACCAAAGGACATGTTCCGTTTGGAAAAAGAAAAAAATAAAAAATAAATTTTGCAAAATATAGGGTCAGATACTGATCGATACATATTTTCAACTGTTGATCGCACTCTTCCAGGTTCAACAGGCCAAGCATATTTGGGAGAAGCAGAATAAACCTGATAATGCATACAAATTTTAGATGGATATAATATTCCTTGGAGATAGCCTCACTGAAGGCATCACTGGTGCATCATTTTTCAACATCTTAAAAGGAAAACTGCCGGAACATAATCTTGTTAACCGTGGAAAAGGCGGGGACACAGTAATTAGTCTTGTCCGAAGAGTTAAGAAAATGGATATCACCAAAAAATATGATATTGCATTTCTTTGGGTCGGAGCTAATGATGTTCTTGCAAATAAATCCATATTGCATAAATCATCGAGATTAATCTGTAATCAAGCATGGACCAAAAGCGCTACAGAGTTTCGTATGTATTATGTGGATGCTATAAATACAATCAAACGTTGTGCCAGAAAAATTTTTACTATTTCACCTCTTCTAACTTCTGAAATCATAGATAGTAAATGGAACAAAGAGTTGCAAGTGCTGTCAGATGAAATGCGAGAAATGTCTTCAGAGTTTGAAAATGTTGAATTTATAGATTTGCAAGAAGATTTCTTTAAGTATTTGTTATCAAAAAAGTCTGCTAAGTATGATATGAAAATACGGGATATTCTTTTTTCATTTTTTCTAAAAAATGATGAGGATTTTGATAAATTGTCAAAAAAACGTGGACTGTTTTTAACATGTGATGGCGTGCATCTTAACAGTGTTGGTGCCAATATTGTTGCTGGTATTCTATACAAAAAAATTGTAGATGAACTCAAATGAATGGCTCATATAGAAGATAAGGGAACTTAAAACAAGTTTTATTGTTTTCCTTCTTTTTCTACTGTTTCTGGTTCTACTTTTTGTGGTTTTTTTCCGCTGCCTTTGAATTCAGTATATCCGCACTTTCCACAACTGATACGATTTTTATGCTCAGCTAAAAAAACACCATCACCGCATTTTGGACAAACTCTTCGTTGGCGTGTTATTTTATCATTTTCCACTTTGAATATTTCTATTTTTTTCATGACTGTCCCTTCTTTTCTTCGTCTTGTTGTTTAGGTTCTTTCGCAGCTTCTTCCTTTGGCGGTTCTTCAGCAGGTTTATCTTCTTGTTTTGGAGATTCACCGGTATTGTCTGGTTCACTCACAGGTTTTTCTTCACTGGGTGTCTCTTCAACAGGTGGTTTCTCATCAGTTTCAGCTTTCTCAGTTTTCCCCTCTATAGGCTGTTTTGCTGGTTGTTCCTCTGTTGTTTCTTCCTTTGGTGGTTCGGTAGATGGGGTAGATGCAGGCTCTTCATCAGCTTTTTCTTCTTTTTTCTTTTTGCCCTTCGTACCTATCTTATTGCGTTTTATAATATACTCGCGCTCTAAAGCCTTTAATTTTTCGGCTGATTTATAGATCTTTACATATCCTGTCGTTTCTTGGATACCAAAGCTTGAGTTAATACTATTTACAACGACGTTCTCTTTTTTAACATTGAGTTTCTCGGCAAGCTCGGTTCTAATAATCTCACGATTGGGTGTTCCTTGCCCTTCATGTTTTATTGTAAATTGGACTTCAGTCCTGCTCAATGAAGGATTATCTCTTTTAGATTCAATTTCTATTTCCATGACAATCACATCTTATCTATTATTTCTTTAACCTTCTTTTTATGTTCTTCAGTGGATTTTACTATTACGACCCCCCTATTTGGCAATCCATATATTATAGTTACGTCTGGTGGGGCCAGGAAAATAGCTGCAAGGGCTGCTAAATCTTCTTCTCCTATAACTTCTATTTTGACTGAACCTTTTTCCAGTTTTTCATAAGAAATTTTTATTGCAGTCCATAAATCATCGGAAATTGCTGCTGCGGGGTTTTCTACAACAATTGTTTTTTTTGCAAATGATTTGATTAGTTCTTTATGTTCTTCTGGAATATCTCCTCTTCTTGTTTTATAGTCAACAACACAAAAAACAGGCTCTATATCGTGTTTTATGAGGGTGTATGTGACTTGGTCTCCAATCGACACTATATATTTTTCTTTCTCAATTGTTTTCAAAAGTTCCTTATCATTATTTACAAAAATGCCAATGGGCTCTTTTAGCGCATCCCTACAGTCATCCGGTAATGTTAGCATATTTCCAAGTTTACCTGACCTTTAGAGCGTATTTGCCAGGTTTTGTAACATTCATCTTTTCAGCTATTTGAGAATCTTCCGGGTTTCTTATAATTACATACCCTCGCCATCTTTTAGACGTTGGAATCGAACAGTTTGGACAAACATCCTTATCTGTTAACATGTGGCAGGTTTTGCAGGCTCGTAGGTTTTTCACTTTTTATCCTTTCCCTTTCCTTTTTTTCCTTCTTTTTTCTTTTCTTCTTTTTCATCTGGTTCTTTGAGCCATTCATGTGCGCCAAGTGTTGGCTGTCTCATCGTAAGACCAATTTTACTTTCTCTTGCAGATAATTCGTTGAGACTTACTGAAACAACCCGTGCTCGAACTGGGTCACCAGTTTTAAGTTGTTGTTTTTTTTCTTTACCGGTAATTACTTCATTTTCAGAATCAACTTCAACATAGTCGTTCATGATTTGGCTCATATGAATTAATGCATCCAAAGGCCCTATATGACAAAACGCTCCAAACTCTACTATTTCACAAACAACTGCATCCATTACTTCCTGAAGTTCTGGTTTGAACATAAGTGCATCAAATTCTACCTTTTGATACACGGCTCCATCGCCATGGATAATTTGCCCATCGCCTACTGGTCTAATGTTATCGGCAACGATAATTAGACCGTGATCTTTTCTCATTGACCCTTCAAAAGCATCCTGGACGATTTCCTCTACTACTTTGTCTAAATCTTCTCCAAAGTTATCTGGAAGTATTCGAACCGTGTCTTCAACTTTTACCATAGCGTACATATTAACTCACTACTTTAAATTACAAATAATAATCGATTTGGAATATATTTATTCCTTATATGCTTTTTGAATGTTGCGTTCCAACCTATTTCTGTATCTAACTAAATGCAATAATCAATGGTAAAAACACCAACGAGACAATTGACATCAGCTTTATTAGGATATTCAAAGATGGTCCAGACGTATCTTTGCAAGGATCGCCAACTGTGTCACCGATAACTGTTGCTTTATGTGCTTCGGAACCTTTTCCTCCAAGGTTGCCTGACTCGATGTATTTTTTGGCATTATCCCAAGCGCCACCAGCATTAGCAAGATATACAGCTAGTAAAAAACCAGAAGCAATAGACCCAATTAGTAGGCCACCAAGCCCTTCTGGGCCAAGGAGTATGCCTATTATAACTGGAGAAACAACTGCCAGTAAACTAGGGAGCATCATCTCTTTTAATGAACGCTTGGTGCTAATTTTTACACATCTTGCATAATCTGGTTTATTCTTGTCACTCTTCAAAAGGTCAAACTCTTTGAATTGATAACGAACCTCTTCCACCATGGCATATGCTGCTCTTCCCACAGCACCCATTGTAAGAGCAGTAAAAACAAATGGAAGCATGGCTCCTATAAAAACACCCGAAACTACGTAAGGATTACCTAAAGACAGTTCAAGTGTTTTACCAGCTGGAAGAAGTGTATTGGCTGCTATCATATATGTAAATATAAGTGCAAGGGATGTAATCGCAGCAGACCCAATGGCAAACCCTTTTCCCATTGCTGCAGTAGTATTACCCACAGCATCAAGTTGTTCAGTTCGCTCTCTTACTTCAGAGCCCATACCTGCCATTTCAGATATTCCTTGTGCATTATCGGCAACTGGGCCATAACAATCGGTTGCTAGAGAAACACCAAGGATACTAAGCATTCCAACCGCTGAAATGGCTACGCCATAAAAATCTGCAAAATGATGGGCAACAATCATAGCGATGACTACAGCTATAACGGGTATGATCGTACTCATCATACCCGTCGTCATGCCCTGTATAATTACAGTAGCAG
>JAYEJG010000022.1:0-4722 GCA_034660435.1 Thermoplasmatota archaeon | reverse complement strand
ATAAAATGTACTGTCAATAAACTTGTAAATGCCCTGCTCTGAATCAACAAAGTTTGTCGCAATTGCAGCCAAAAGATGCATTCTAAGTGCAGATTGAGTTCCAAGCTTCGAAAAAATGGGTTCAGTATCCGAAAGTATGTAGTTCTCAAAGATTTGTTCTTTTTGTTTTTCATTTTTTGCAATTGAAATTGCTTCTCCAGACTTGTCATATCTTGGTCTACCAGCCCTTCCTGCCTGTTGCTTGTATTCCAGAATTGGAATGGGTCGCATTCCATAATTTGCATCGTACCGCCATAAATCTCTAATTATCACTCTTTGTGCAGGAATATTTATTCCTGCAGCAAGAGTCGGTGTTGCAACAATCACCTTTATTTTTCGTTCTTTAAAACCTCTTTCAACCGTTCGTCTTTGAATGCTTGAAAGTCCTGCATTATGAAATGCAACTCCTTTTTGAATACACAAAAAAAGTTTTTCATCAACAGAAGTTTTTTCCGACAATTCCTTTTTCGCATGTTCTAAAAGCTCATTAAGATTTCTCCTGTCATTATCTGATAAAGTTTTCTCGATAAGCGAAGCCAAGGAATTTGCAATAGAAATTGTAGACCTTCTTGTGTTTACGAAAACAAGTGATTGCCCGCCATTTGAAATCGAGTTTTCTACAAGCCTGTTCAGCGGTTTTTTTTCTTTTCCATCAAGTGCCACAACTGTTCCATCATCAAATTTTATTTTGTTATTAAATAAGACCCCCTCCCGTAGTGGAATAGGTCTCCAGTCAGATTGGATAAGTTTTGCATCAAGCCAAATTGATAGCTCTGTAGCATTTTTAATTGTTGCAGAAAGCGCGACAATTTGGGTTTTTGGATTTAGTGCCTTAAATCTAGATATTATTACTTCTAGTGTTGGCCCACGTCCGGGATCATGAATAAGATGGATTTCATCGATGACCAGAACTTTAATATCATCCACCCATGAAATTTTATGCCTTAAAAGAGAATCTGCTTTTTCTGATGTGCAAACGATAATATCGTATCTTGAGAGTCTTGGATTGGAATCATCGAGATCTCCTGTAGAAATACCAACTTTAAGACCCAATTTTTCAAAAAGCTGCAGTTCCTCATATTTTTCTCTTGCAAGAGCCTTTAGTGGAACCACATAAAGGGCTTTTCCACCTTTAGCTAACAACCTATTTGCTATAGCAATATACGCAACAAGGCTTTTTCCACTTGCAGTAGGAATTGATAAAACCAAATTTTTATTGTTTATGATGTGCGGAATTGCTTCTGCCTGTGGAGGATAAAGTTTTGATATTCCATGTTCTTTTAGAATCTCAATGATCTTTGGGTTGATGGGGATATCCTCTACGTTCATTTATGACCCATATAAAAAAGGCCCTTTATAAATGAGATATATAGTTTACTTTAACTATTCTAAAAAATGATAAATACGGCGTTTGCAATTGGACTGTTGGACGGCTCTATATGTCAAAGCAAGTCGAAGTTGCAATTTTGCAAGAGTTTACAGTTAACATTCTAAATAAATTGGGTGTTTCGCTAGAGGACGCTGAAATCACATCTGATGTCTTGATATCTGCAGATATGAGAGGAATCGGATCTCACGGCGTTGCAAGATTAAAAAGATATGTCGACGGGATAAATTCTGGGATGATTTTACCATCTTCAGATTTTGAAATAATAAAAGAAACACCAGTTTCACTTGTTATTGATGGAAAAGGAGGTCTGGGCCAGCCTATTGCACATAAAGTAATGAAAATGTGCATAAAAAAAGCAAAGGAAAACTATATGTGTTTTGCATCTGTGAGAAACTCAAATCATTATGGAATTGCAGGTTATTATACAAAACTCGCGCTCGATGAAGATTTAATCGGAATTTCATCAACAAATTCAGCACCTCTTGTAGTTCCAACAAATGCAAAAGATGCAATAATTGGAACAAATCCTATTTCTGTTGGAGTTCCTGCAGAAAAAGAAAAGCCGTTTCTTTTAGATATGGCAACATCAACAGTTCCCAGAGGGACGCTTGAGGTTTATGCAAGAGATAACAAAGAAATGCCTCCTGTTTGGGCAACGGATGAAAGCGGGGTTCCAACAAAAAACGCTCAAGATGTGCTTGATAATGTTTTAAATCGATCTGGTGGGGGACTTTTACCGCTTGGTGGTGCCGAAGAACTTACTGGTGGGCATAAAGGATATGGCCTTTCTGCAATAGTTGACATCTTTTCAGGAGTTTTATCTTCAGGTGCAGTAGGCTCTGATCTTTACAAAGATAAAAATGCATCTTCTGGAGTGTGCCATTTCCTAAGTGCAATAAACCCAGATGCGTTTGCTGGTATTAATGAGATCAAACATAATCTGGACAGATATATGAAGATGCTAAAGTCTGCCAAGATAGTAGGTGGAAAAGGCAGGATATATGTTGCTGGTGAAAAAGAATACGAGCTTGAAAAAGAAAATAGAAGTATTGTAAGCATCCAAAACAAGGTATTCGAAACATTAAATGAAATGGGCAAGATTTACAATTTAAAGCTTGATTACTTGTAATTGCCCTTTTTCTTTGGATATGTATGAACAAATGTTATAAAATAAAAGCCATATTCATGTCAAGAAATTAATTGGTTGGATATTATGGGCCGAAGACAAACTATGATGGAAAGATACAAGATACAGATGAAAGCATACAGGAAAAAAAGGATGATGACAGACAATACTCCTTTTTTACCCCCCAATGGCAACGTGTATGTTATGAATTCGCTTGATGCAACACAAAAAGTTAAAGCAGAAGTTTTAAAAACAGTTACAAAACAACACAGGGAGGTTATTACTAGCCTTGCTTGTCCTATTTGTGGGAACCCGATGACTTGGGATTCAAAATGGGAAGCGTTTATTTGCGAAAAACACGGAAAAAAGGCAATTTACGAAATTGTAAATAAGGATTAGCTACGATACCATTTAAGTATTGCTTGTAGATTTATATTTGGTGAATAGATGGTTGAAGAAAAAATAGGGATTGTTCATCACAAACGTGAGTGTTGCTGCAGTAAAGATTACCGGTGGCGAACTTAAAACAGGAGATACGATTCACGTTGTTGGTGCGCATACTGATCATAAACAAAAAATTGAGAGTATGCAAATAGACAGAAACCCTGTTGAAAAAGTGACAGAAGGCGACGATGTTGGAATAAAATTAAACGACAAAGCAAGAGAGCACGACATCGTGTATAAAATATCAGAGGAATAAAGAATGAAACAACTAGCTGAGGTAAGAACCCTTAGGGTAAATAGATACGTAATAATTGATGATGAGCCATGCAAAATTGTAGGCATCTCAACGTCAAAACCAGGAAAACATGGAGAAGCAAAAGCAAGAATTGAAGCGATTGGTATTTTTGATGGGCAAAAAAGAAGTGTCGTTCATCCAGTAAAGCATAAAGTACATGTTCCAATGATTGACAAAAGAACGGCTCAGGTTTTAGCACTCATGGGTGACAACGTTCAGCTTATGGATCTTGAAACATATGAAACATTTGAAATGCCAATATCTGATGAATTCAAAGGTAAACTAGAACCGGGTAAAGAAATCTCTTATCTAGAGGCTCTTGGAAGAAAGAAAATCACAAGAGCATAGTTGTTGTTCTTAGGTTCATATGAATTTTCCAAACTACTTTGCAGATGCTGAAGCCAGTTTTGATGAAGCAGATTTCATCATATTTGGAGTGCCATACGACAAGACTTCTTCTTTTAGATTTGGATCTAAGCATGGCCCTGCGAAAATAAGAGAGGCTAGTTGGAATTTTGAAACATTCAATTTTAAAACAGGAACAGACCTAGAAGATGTAAAATTTCATGATTATGGGGATTTAGATATTTCAGATCTGTCGCCTGATGAAATGGTTAGTGCCGTTACAAGATTTGCATCAAAAATTGTAAAAGAAAACAAATTTCCAATTACGATTGGCGGAGAGCATTCAGTAACTTCAGGCGTTGTAAATGCTTTTTCTAAAGACATTGCAGTACTCTCACTCGATGCTCATATCGATTTTAGAGATGAATATGAAAATGAAAAAAGCAGTCATGCATGCACAATACGAAGGATTTCAGAACACATAGATATGGAAAATATTGCAGTACTTGGGATGAGATCTGCTGAAAAGAAAGAGTTTGAAGATGCAAGAAATGCAGGACTTTTTTACCTCGACTCCTTTGAAATAAAAAACAAGGGGGTTAAAAATGCAATAGAAAAAACGAAGAGCCATCTTGGCAACAAGAAGATATATCTAACACTAGACATAGATGTTGTTGATCCTGCATATGCTCCAGAAACAGGAACCCCTGAACCATTTGGTTTAACATCGTTTGATGTTTTAGAAATAATTAGTTCATTTTTAGATAGTCTTGTTGGGTTTGATGTAATGGAAGTATGCCCTTCTCATGATTACGGACAAACTGCGATTCTTGCAGCGAAACTCATCAGATTCGTTTTAGAAAAATAAATTTCTTAGATATAATTAATCTTATATACAACGACTTTATTTAGCGGCTCTATGAAAAATGAAAAATTGGCGTTAGTTGCTTTAGTAGTGGTTGTACTTTTGGCATTAACCGCATTTATTGTAATAAATTTTGGTGGCGATCTTTTTAAAGAGGCAGTAATAATTGAAGAAGGAGATTGTTGTGATGTAAATTATATTGGAAGATACGCTTCAAA
>JAYEJG010000021.1:0-4829 GCA_034660435.1 Thermoplasmatota archaeon | reverse complement strand
CATTGGTGGTTATAAAAGATCTACTTGACCCTGCAGAAATGCCTCTTGACAAGACACTAAAAAGAATGCATATTATTGTAAAAAACATGTATGAAGATGCAATGAGCGCTTTCAAAAACAGCAGTAAGAAAATTGCAGAGGATGTTATTTCAAGAGATAATGATGTAGATAGACTCCACTGGCTTGTTGCAAGACAAACAAACATTATATTAAGAAATATCAGTCTTGCAGAAAAGATGGGCGTTACTCCTAGAGAAGCATCTACTTGTTTTCTTATTAGTAGGATTACAGAGCGTATTGGAGATCACGCCGTTAGAATTGCAGAAAACTCTTTTCCGTTGTTTGAAAACAAACTAAATGAAGAGATCGTAAACTCCATTTGTTCTGCAGGTAATGTTATACTAGACATATTTAACAAAAGTATCGGGGCATTTTTTAGAGGCAATGTAAAAGTAGCAAATGAAAATATAGAAAAAGTAAAAAAATTTGAAGGCAAGCTCAAAGAAATCAACACACTTATACTTAAACAAAAAGGCGTTACCGCCGTTTCTTTAGGACATATCCTTGAAAGTATAAGGAGAGTAGGGGAGTATGGTGAAGACATCTCGGAAAGTGTAATCAACCAATTTGTCGAGAAAGAAAAATAAAAATTATTTTGCAATCATTGCTCTTAACCAATCAGCAACGTTTTCTGCATGATCAGCTATATCATCAACCCAATCCGCAATTTTTAAAAGATGGTATACATCCATTGGCTCAAGTTTATTCTCAAGAGCATAAATTCCTTTAGTTAGTTCATACTTTTTCTTATCTGCTTTCCATTCGCATTCATGAACTTTATAGACATATTCCTTCGTCTGCTCCCTCTCTCGCTTCACAAAACTTGTTTCAATTAGATCCTTTATATTTCCAACAGCATCTTCCATGGCATCTACTGTTTTCATAACTGCTTTTGAATGATCAATAAACATATCTTGTAATTCTTTAGGGATTTTAGTATGGCGCATATCAAGCATTATAGCAAGATTCTCTGCGTGATCGAGAATTGCATCCTGCTCGCGCAACGCCCACATAAATTTACCTTTGTCAACAGGCATGAAAAGTGACGATGGAAGGTGATTTCTTAAATTACGTTTAATAAGATCTGCCTCATGTTCAATTTCTGACACCTTTTTGGCTAAATCTGAAAATCCTTTGTAATTCCCTTTGTAATAGTCAACTAAACCGCCTCCAAGTAGATCAACACATTCTCTGACTTTTTCCATATGTTCAAATAACTGACCAAATGGAGCTTTTCTCCTGTAAACATCTTGAATTGGTGCTCTAAAATGATCTTTTTCTTTCATCACATTTCACCTATCTTTTCTCTATCCTATTATTGTTCTTAGTAATATAAAAATTACTATTGACGTACCAGCAGCAATTGGAAGTGTTAAAAGCCATGATGTAATTATCTTTTTAATAACACTAAAATCAACTGCCTCAAGACCACGTGCAAGTCCTACACCTATCACTGCCCCAACAACAGTATGGGATGTAGAAATTGGTAAACCTAGGTTTGATGCAACGAGTACTGTTGTAGCCGCACCAAAATCAACAGAAAAACCTCTCGTATTTGTTAGAGTTGTAATTCTGCGGCCAACTGTTCTCATAACTTTACGGCCCCACGTCATACATCCAATAGCAATACCTATACCACCAAGTATAAGAAGCCATGTTGGAACCTCTATTTCTGAACCAAGTCCAATACCCTGAGCAAGAGGAATAATTGCTGCAACTGGACCAATTGCATTTGCAACATCATTAGCACCGTGGGCAAATGCAACATAACATGATGTGCCAATCTGAAGTTTTCTAAAAATTCCTTCAACAGTTGCATAATCTTCTTCAGATTTTGCCGCTATTTTTCTGAACAAAAGTATTCCCATTATTGCAACAATTATGGCAACAATCACTGCGATAAGAATTCCCTCAGCAACCTGAATATTATACGTTTCACTCAACGGCGTTTTTAAAAAAAGCGAAGATGTGATTAGTAGAGCAGTAAAACCAATAATTATAGGACCCACAACTTTTGCGGCTTTAACGGGGTGTTCCCTTGAAAAAATGGTTTTAACAATTATTTTAAAAACAAGAAACGCAAGAATACAACCAGCAACAGGCGAAAGAACCCAGCTTGCGATAACAAACCCTACTTTTCCCCACATAACGGATGACACGCCGCCAGAAATTAGCCCAAAACCCACTAATGCCCCAACAATAGAATGTGTCGTTGATATTGGCATTTCTTTCCATGTGGATACTGTCACCCAAATTGCTGCTGCAAATAAACTAGAAATAAAACCTAGTAGCAACAAATGAGAATCAATACCTGCAACATCCACTATTCCTTTTCTAACAGTATCAGTTACATGACTACCTACAAAAACTGCCCCTACAATACTAAGAATACCTGCTATTACTACTGCCTGTTTATGGGTTATTGCCTTTGCACCAACGGCCGTTGCCATGGAGTTCGATACATCATTAGCACCAATACTCCAAGCCATGTAAAAGCCAATGGCTGCTGCACTGCCCGCCACAAGTATGAAAAATGGATCCAAATTAACTCACCGATTTCTAATTTTTATTTCTCCTTCCCCACAGGTGCTGAAGATAGGATAAAAAGCTTTGATATATAGTTTATCTACATAGTCTATAGATAACTACATATTCTCAATATCCGGCTTTTATCCATAATATCTATTTGTATAAGAGCCATCTAAAAGATCGAACTCCATCATCTTTTTTTCTTTTTCCTCACCAACATTTACAACAGTTACCTCAATAATATTGTTGTTTACATCAATGAGATTAAATGTATTCCCAAAATGTGCACGAGTACGAGTACAACTAAACGTTCCTGCGTTAACAAGAAGTGTTTTATGTATTTTTACACCCCATGGAACATGACGATGGCCCATCAAGACCAATGGAACCTCATTACGTATTATGATATCTAACGTTTCACCAGCATCATCAATAATGTTTGTCTCTCTTCCCGAATTTGGAACAGGTACTACATGATGATGAAAACCAATAATGCTCATTTTATTATTTTTATTAATCCCTTCTTCAATAAGTTTATGTCTTCTTCTACCAAGACGACCATTGTCTTTATCTGGTTCACTTGATGCAAGCCCGATAAAATTCAATTCATCATATTCATGGAAAAAACTTGGTTCACCAAAAAACTCAGGGAATAATTTGTAACCTAGATTTCTTTCATCATGATTACCTGGAACAATTAAAAGTTTACCATTTATTTGTTTAAGTTTCTCTTTTGCAAGTTCATATTCTGATAAAAGCCCTTCTGTTGTAAGATCACCTGAGATAAAGACAAAATCTGCTTCAAATTTATTTAAAATTGGTATTGCTTTATCAAACATCTTTTCATTAAAATCTGATCCATAGTTACAATGAATGTCTGAAATATGTGCAATTCTCATGCATTTTAGAAAATGATTTTTGTTTATATGTTTGTCTATTTGGTTTCTAGAGTTTCTATAAATAATGATAAAGCTGCATTACATGTACTTTCTTTGTTTTCAAGTCTATCACCTGAAAAATTAAATTTTTTAACGATAGTTTTTTCTTTTGTGGAAACAGAGACATATACAAGACCAATAGGTTTTTCTTTTGTTCCGCCAGTGGGCCCAGCAATTCCCGTTGTGGAAATACCAACATCCGTCCCAGAACTTATTCTAACGCCTCTTGCCATTTCTTCTGCAGTTTCTTTACTTACTGCACCATATTTTTCTAAAGTACCTTCAGAAATGTTAAGAAGTTGCATTTTTGCAGCATTACTATATGATATAACCCCTCTGTCAAAATATTCTGAGCTCCCTGAAATGTTTGTCAATGTATGAGCAATAAGTCCACCCGTACAAGACTCGGCTGTCGATATCGTTAGATTCCGAGACTTTAATAGAATAAAAACTTTATTAAGGAGTTTTCTATCTGGCAAAAGTATTACCTCGCTTAGGTAAATTAGTAATTGGTATTAAAAGTATTTACTTTTACTCAAGGTTAAAGGTTAAATACGAAAATCATTATCCACCTCTACACCAAGTCGATATAGTCCCGTGGTGTAGTGGTCAATCATGCTGGCCTTTGGAGCCAGCGACCCCAGTTCGAATCTGGGCGGGACTATCAGTTGCTCCCGTGGTGTAGTCCGGTCAATCATTCTGGCCTTTCGAGCCAGCTACACGGGTTCGAATCCCGTCGGGAGCATTCACTCCAACATGAGAAACCACGGACGCTGACACCCTGTTTTTTATAATTGGTAATTTAAGAACATAAATTTTCTAAAATATTCATAATTATTTCTGAGTCAATTCCAGTTGCAATATTGGCCTTATCAAAAACACTTTTATCTTGGTTTATTCTTTTTTGTAATTTTTTAAAATATGGTTCTTCTAATATTTTATGAACTTCGACACTAATTTTATGATATTTAATGCCTGAATACCAACTTAGTGCATAGATGTCGCAGATGTCTTTTATATATTTTTCATCTTTTTGCCGGTTTATTGCACTTTTTATTTTTGTGGCTAATAAAACATCGGCTGTAGGTAGCCAGAGAAGTTTATTAAATTCTGTTAACTCTTTTCTTTTGGTTTTTTCTGTGAATACATGGGTAAGAAATGTTTCATCTACTGGATCAAAATTAAATATTTTTTTGAATAATGGATGAACGTAGTCAACAATGGGATCAACAAATATTGTAAAAATATCATGCGATGGTATCCTTTTTGCTTCTTCTTTTGATAATTCTTTATCTGTACCAT
>JAYEJG010000020.1:0-4834 GCA_034660435.1 Thermoplasmatota archaeon | reverse complement strand
GATGTGTGCGGTGCTAGTCCAACAGTTAAATGTCCTGTAATATCTTCTAGTTTTTTTATGTTGTAGAAACGTCTCATTTTATAGAACTTAACAAGGAGGTCATCTACAAATTTTGTTACATTGTAGAAGTATTCTGCGCAGGATTTTGAAATAATTACATCTTGCACTTTAAGTTCACATATTTGGTTGTTAGCCTCAAGTGGACCACCAAGATAATCTTTTGTGTATCCTAATTCTTTGAGTCTTTCTACAGTTATTCCGATTTCATAGGGTTTGAAGTGAGTTAGCGGAGCGTCTGTCATATCGAAACGTACTGTCCCATCTTTGAATACGTATACTTTATGTTTTGCTCGCAGCATTCCTTTTTCTAGTGGCTCAGGCGTTTTATGTTTTGATATGGTTCCTATCACACATTTTATTGTGTCAGGTAGCACTCTTTCGTTGATATTTTTCTTTGCAGTTGTTAATTCTTTTGCCAGGTTTATACTCTGGACCCCAATTCTACCTTTACCTATTTCTGTGTGTGTCCCACATGTACAAAACAACTTATACGTCTTTTTACCACAGTTGGGACATATTCGTGTTCCTGCTTCAACCTCTATTTTTCCTTTTTCTGCTGCTTTTCGTATTAACCGTTGGTTTGTTCCATAGTTGCCAATTGGGAATAATACATGTGGCGGTGGTTTCATTTTTCGTTCTGCTGCTTTTTCGGGTCGCCCCATCCGTGCCCCGACCCGGAATGGCGCTCGTGGTTTGACGACGATTCCTGCTAGCTCTGTAACAAGAGTGCTGACGTCTTCGTTTCTCTCTGTATTTTTTAGTGCCTCAGTCCGTTTTGTTTCCATTATCTTTTCGTCTTTGACATCTAATCCACAGCATCTTATGAGCGGATAGGCATATCTGTCTATCACAACCGTTTCTTGTTTTTGTTGATGCAGCGCCCCTAGTTCGATTAATATACTTTTTATTTCATTGTTTCTTGGTAAAACTAGTGATTTGTTTTCATCTAATTTTCCATGATCTTTAACGAAACTTGATAGTTTTACAACATCCTCAGTGGTTATGTCATGCCAGAAAAGATTATAGATTGGGTGTAGTGGAACGTTATACTTTGTTGACATTTCAAAAGCGTCCATTACAGTTGGTTGTTGTAAATCGATCTTTCTTCCAAAATCTTCTGTTATCCTTCGTTGTGTTTTTTCATCAGCATCTTTCACACTTTGGAAATCATAGTTTTTTGGTAATAAATTTAGCGTTTTTTGTAGATCCTGTACCCACCATTCATAAACATAACTTGAGTCCGGCAGTAAAGAGTTGTTTTCTATGAATTCTCCAAAAGGTATGAGTATTTCCCCTAGATCTATAATTTTTTCAACATCGTTTCTAACATGTTTTACATCATTTATTTGGATAAGATCTCCATTTTGTAAGAGTACTATTGGCCCTTCTATCGTGGTACATGGTGTTCCTATCGTACCTTTACCTGGCCGTTCTGTTTTTATCTGTGTTCCTACTGCGACAAAACTATCGAGGAGAAACATTGTCGCAGGATTTATTGCAGTAGATGCAAGCCCTGCGGTTCTTGCTCGCCCATATCTTAGCCTAAATCCACCTTTCCTCGATGGATGAGAAAATACGGCCCTTCCTGCAATTACTTCGCCAATATATTTTGCAGATGGTAAAATTTCTTGGATTCCTTCACCATTTGTTTCATTTCCTCCATTCTTCTTAGCAACAAAAATATCTAAAAAATCCCATCCTTTGAGCTTTAGTTTTTTAACATGTTTTAAAAGTTTAGGTGCCTTAAGACACAAACCTTCTGCAATGACAAGACATGCACCGCCCCTAAGTCTATTGGTACCAACCCTGGGGAGATCACGATAACCTGTCACCTCTTCATCTTCAGTCCCCTCGCCATTAATGCATATCGTGCAATTCCTTACGATTTTATCTATTTCGTCAACGGATGGTGTATACTGCAAGTGTTGTGCTCTTTTATATAGTGGGATTTCTTCTTTATACCGCTCTATTTCTCCATCGGTTGGTTGATATTTGCCTATACCCATTTCTCTTCGTACTACATCTGCAATAAGCACACTCATTGCCTGGCCTGTACCACCTGCACTTCGTATTGGCCCAGAGAAATATAGATCTACGTAGTTGCTTCCATCTTTGTTTTTCCCTAGTTTTACCTCAGCTATCCCTTCCAGTGGTGCAACAAGTACACCTTCTGTGAGTATTGCTAGTCCTGTTCGTATTGCCTGGTCAAGGGCATCTCCCGTACTTTTAAACTTGTAGGTTTTTCCTTTGCCTATCTCTTTTGCTATTTCGAGACTGACCAGTTCACGGTTTTCGATTTTTTTTGTTACCTGTCGTATTCTTGGTGCTATTTTTTTTGGGCCTACTAATTGCTCTACTCTTGCTGCAAGATCAAGGGCTTGGGGTATTTCCACTTTTAATTCCGGATCAAAACCTTTTTTTCGTGCTTCACCTGCTACTTTATAACATGTTTCAATTTCTTCCTGAAGACTACTAAAATACTCGCGCATATCTGAGCTGACTGCCAAGTTTTTAGATAAGTCCCCACCCATAAGTAGCCACTCTAAAAATGATAGGGATTGATATGCAAAAAGAATGTTTAAACGTTTGTATTTTGAACATATTTGATTTAAAATTTTTGGTTAAAATCCATCATAGTTACACTTCCAGTCTTTAGATCAACTATTGGAAGTTTTGCAGGATCCGGCACAAAATTCAGCATCTTTTGATAAGAAGTTTGGGCCTGCCAACTTGACGCATTAATCAGCGTTACACCCCTGTATTCTCCAATTGTTGCAAGATGCACATGACCCGTTACAAAAATATCAGGAATTTTATCTATCAACATGTAATCAAGATGTTCTGGAGCAAGAGGAGTATAACCGCCATACGCCGGTGCAAGATGATGTTTTTTGAGCATTGTTTTCATAACTTCAACGGGCTCGTTATACTTCAGTTGTTGTATATTTGTTGAGAAATCCAGAAGGCTTTGTCCATGATAAGATAGAATTTCTACACCATTTAGAGAGAAGTAACAGGGATTTCCAACAAAAGTTATATCTTTTCCTGAAAAAAGATCTTGTATCTCCTTTTCAAAAGCTGGTTGTGGCTCTGCAGGCCTTACTGCATCGTGGTTTCCCGGTTGCATTACAATAGATATATGATCGGGTATTGCATCAAGTTGCTCAGCCAAAAATTCATATTGTCTATAAACATCAGGTATCGAGAGCTCTTTTTCTTGACCAGGATAAATTCCTATACCATCTACCATATCTCCCGGTAAAACAAGATACTTTATTTTTCCAGCAGCAGTTCTTTGTCTAGAATTGCCCATCTCGCCATTTATCCATCTCAAAAATGCAGTCCATTCTGGCATCATAAATTGATTGCTGCCTATATGAATATCTGACAGAAAGGCAGCGCAGATGGGGATTTCTGATTTATGCCTTCCATTTTGCATACTAATGTCAGGAAAAACAATATTTTGAATTACAACTAGGTCTCCATTTTTACTTATTTGCCCTATTACTCCTATAATCTCATCATAAAGAACTTCATTTGCCGGTACCATTAGACCCCTATTGCTTTTTAATGCAATGCATGTGGCAATACCTGTTTCATCTTCCAACTCTATTAATCGATGCCCATTTACCGTCGTTCTTACATCTTTTACTATACCTATTATCTGTACTTCTTTTATGTCATTTTTTCCTATCCGTTTTATCGGAAGTGCATTTGCAAGTTCGCGCCTTTGATGTTGTAAGATTTTTCTTAAAATCCCATATCTATTTCTAAACAGCTTTGTAAAATCACTTGTTGTTCCTTCGCAGGTGCTGTTGCCCGTTACATCTTTCATTATCTCTATTTCAGAATCATATTCTTTTGACATCGGGGTCCAGTTTTTTATCTTTGTAGGTTCAAAGGCCGGTAGTGAAGAGTTTTCTTCATTCTTGCCGAAGGTTGCAAGTTCTCCAGTTGTTTCAATTTCATTTATATCCAGTTCTAAGTCATCAGGAGCTGGATTTTGTTCTAAACCTGGCCCATACATAGTAGAGAGCACTTTGTTTTGAAGATTTTTTTCTTGCATATCTTTCTTGGTTAGCTCAGGTAAAGTTTCAATTTTTGCAGATTCTTCAATTTTTTTAATTTGATCAATTGTTAAAACAAGAGGATACTCTCTTAAATTCTTAGCAATAAAAATTGTGAAATCTCTTGGATTCTCTTTAGCCATTATGTATTCTAGGGTGTCTGGTTGAATGAATGTTCCATGTTCTGAAAACGACTTTATGATTGACTTCATTTCCCTATCCCGCAAAAAAATACCATGCTGGATTTTTTGAGCGGGAAAATGTATGCAATTAAAGTTTTTAAAATGTGGTTATCACAATTTTTTGATTTATTAAAATCTTGCCAAAAGACGCAATATATAAAACTTTGCATAAAAATGCGGGTTTCGTGTTGGATTCGTAAAAGTTTACAGGGAATGAGAATTCCCTACTAGACTCCCAAAATATTTTCACCACATTTACCGAAAGCGATATAAAAGACGATGGACCAATATAAGATATGGAACCAGCAGAATCTTGAGAAAAAGAGGATGCATATGATAAGTATAAAAATCTACAAACAGGGAAGCGATATACTCATTGGAGCATGTGACGAAAAACTAATTGGCAAAAAATTTACAGATGGGCAACTGCAAATTGATGTATCTCCAAATTTTTATGATGGTGAACGAATAAACATAGCAACTCTAAAGAAATATCTTCAGGATGCAACTATTGCCAACCTGGTA
>JAYEJG010000019.1:0-4875 GCA_034660435.1 Thermoplasmatota archaeon | reverse complement strand
GATTGAAGGACCTGGGCATATCCCTCTCGATCAGATTGAAAAAAACGTTAGGATGCAAAAAGAAATTTGTCATGGTGCACCTTTTTATGTTCTTGGACCGCTAGTTACCGACGTCGCTCCAGGTTATGATCATATTACTAGTGCTATTGGTGGATGCTTAGCCGCATTTTACGGTGCTGATTTTTTATGCTATGTTACACCTGCAGAACACCTTGGTCTTCCTAATGTAGAAGATGTTAGGGAAGGTGTGATTGCTTCCAGAATTGCCGCACATGCCGCTGATGTTGCAAAAGGACTTGATGGTGCAATAGAATGGGATAATAAGATGAGCGAGGCCCGGTCAAATCTTGATTGGAGGAAGATGATAGAGCTTTCAATTAACCCACAACTAGCAAAAGAAGTCCGTGAGAGATGCACTGACGCAGATGAAGATGTCTGCTCTATGTGTGGAAGGTTTTGTTCTATAAAAACAAGTAAATGTGTTTATGATGCCGAAAATTGAGGATATTGGAGAATTTGGGTTAATAGAACGTATTACTCAAAGATCTAAAGACAAAGATGTGCTTGTTGGTATTGGTGACGATGCAGCAGTTGTTAAAACATCTGGTCTTCAAGTTTTAACAACAGACTGTTTAGTTGAAGGCGATCATTTCCTTAGAAAATGGTTCATGCCCTTGCAGATTGGGATGAAAGCAATAGAAATCAATGTATCAGATGTAGCAGCCATGGGTGCAGTTCCAAAATATGTCTTGGTTTCACTTGCACTTCCCAAAGATCTTGACGTTGAATTTATTGAAGAAATGTATAAAGGCATGTGGAAGACTTGTGACAAATACAACATGGAGATAATTGGCGGGAATATGACCCACTCAAAAAACATTGTTATCTCTATTACGTTAACTGGAGAGGTTAATAAAAAGAATTTGTCTTTGAGAAGTGGCGCTAAACCCGGGGATTTCGTTCTTGCTTCAGGTCACCTTGGTAATGGTAGAGCGGGGCTCCGAGTTTTTCAAGAGAATCTTACGGGATTTGAAGAAGTTAAGAATAGCTACCTCGAACCAAAAGCCCAGCTTGACACTGCATTAAAACTTGCCCCGTATGTTAATTCAATGATTGATGTATCCGATGGGCTTGCACCTGAAATAAAGCATATTTGTGATGAAAGTAAACATGGTGCAATTATTTACAAAGATAAAATTCCAATTAAAGATGATGTAATAGAAGTTGCAAAAACCTTAGGTGAGGATGAACATGACTATGCATTATTTGGTGGCGAAGACTTTGAATTAGTTTTCACTGTTTCTAAAGATAATTTAGATAAAGTAAAAGGTTTCTTAGTTGGAGAAATAACGAAAAATAAGGAAATTAAACTGACATCCCAAGGTAAAGAAAAAATTATAACTGAGAAAGGATATGATCATTTTTCTAATGCATTATGACCATTTTTTAAAGATGTAATATGTCAAGAATAGTAATTAATAAAACAACAATTGGCACACATATAAGAGTAGTCCAAGTAACTACGTGAGCTGTTGATTTTTTATCTATTCCATAAGGCAAAAGAAACATGTTCGTACTTGTTACCGGAAGAATTGAGTTTATGACTATTACTGCAAACCATGCGCCTGGAATTAATCCAATGATGAATAATGGACCGAATATAAAAGCAGTAAGTATTGGCGTTATGATTACAGTCAGTAAAAACATGCTTCTCACCCACAGCCAGTGATTGCCACTCTTGTTACTTTTATCTATGCCAATCAGTCTTTTCAGTTCAGATAGTCTAAGATCTGTTGGATGTATCCCTGCACCCACATAATATAGTGCAGCAGGTATGGTTAATGCAGTATAGAAATGCAGCACGACCCCTGCACCACCAAAGGTGCCTGTCGTAATTCCTGTTTTGCCATGTAATATAATGGCAGCAAGAACAAACGAAATGAGATACCATGGATAGAGTTTTAAATGCCATGGCAGAGCATCAACATGTTCGATTTTTTCTGGATTTTTTGACTCTTTTTTATGCATGTGTGCAAGAATGTATGGAATAACCGCAAAGAGCCCGATTCCCACCAGTGCCATATAAATTCCTGCAGGGACTGCCCATGCCTCAATTGCAAGCATGGCTCCACCAATAAATGCAGAACTTCGCCCCTGATTTGTGAGTACTGTTTTTAGATAGAGATTTTTCTTTGTACCGCTGAGCCCCTGTTTTTTTATATTGTATTTTGCGAACAGGTATGCCAACAGATACATAAAAAAAACTATTGCCGTGACTATTATCGAAAACGTGATTTCTTCAT
This sequence comes from Thermoplasmatota archaeon, assembly GCA_034660435.1. Lineage (GTDB taxonomy): Archaea > Thermoplasmatota > E2 > DHVEG-1 > DHVEG-1 > JAYEJG01. The sequence goes on along the minus strand of JAYEJG010000019.1, from coordinate 2,572 downwards.
TACCAAAATTTGTATTGAGGAATATTCTAAAGAGAAGAACAGGTATAAAAAAATAGAGAATCGCGAGGCCGATTTTCTTCATTATCTTATCTATTTTTTCTCTTCCAATTACTTTTGCCATTAAAATCGTCAGGACAAATCCAACTAGCATCCATGGAAGTGTGTATAGACCAGATATATATGGTAATATATCTTTTAGTACCTCTATCATCTAGATTTTCTCCAGGTTTATCTTTCAATTACTCTTTTTGCTTTTCCTGTACTTCTTGGAATTGTTTTTGGTTCAATTGCCTTTACTGGAACGTGAAGGTTTAGAATCGAGTAAATTTCATCTTCTGATTTCTTTTCAAGATCATCTAAGTGTCCTTCTTTCCACCTTTGCTCCGTTGGTTCCAGTTCAACAGAAAGTGACATCATGGAGCCTTTCTTTGCTTTTATGATTTGATAGTTGTCAGATACTCCTTCAACCTGCATTAGTGCTGCTTCAATTTGTGACGGAAATACAATTACGCCTTTTACTTTTAGCATATCATCACTTCGACCTTTTATTCGTGATTGAATAGGAAGAGTTCTACCACATTCACAGGTGTCTTCAGTAAGCATTGCAAGATCCTTTGTCCTGAATCTAATTACGGGAAATGCCTCTTTCGTAAGAGTTGTAAAAACAAGTTCACCTTCTTCACCAGGTTCAAGTGTTTCACCTGTTATTGGATCGATAACTTCGGCAAGGAAGTGATCTGCATTTATGTGAAGTTTTTTATGCTCACATTCTGAAACAACTCCAGGACCTATAATTTCAGTAAGGCCATAGTGCTCGTGAGCTCTTATCCCCCATCTTTTTTCTACATTTGCCCTCATTTCCTCAGACCAAGCTTCTGCACCAAATGTTCCAATTTTTAAATTGAAATCTTCTTTTGGATCAAATCCCATTTCTTCTGCAACTTCTGCAATGTATAATGAATATGAAGGAGTGCTAGCAATAACGGTTGATCCGAAATCCTTCATGACTTTTACCTGTCTTTGAGTGTTGCCTGACGAAATTGTAATTACCATAGCGCCGATTTTTTGTGCACCCTTCTCAAATCCATGTGCCCCAGTGAAAAGACCATATCCGTATGAATTCTGCATACGATCACCTTTTCTCACCCCATTTGCATAGAGGGCACGAGCCATTACTTCTCCCCAGAGGTCAACATCATTTCTGGTGTATGGTCCGACCACAGGTTTTCCAGTTGTACCTGATGATGCATGGACTTCCACAACATCATCTATTTCAGTACATACAAGACCAAATGGATAGTATTCCCTAAGATCATTTTTTGTTAAAAATGGTAGTTTTTCGATATCTTTTAAAGTTTTAATATCCGCTGGTTTTATACCTGCTTCATCAAACTTTTGTTTGTAATATTTATTTTTTGTGTAAACGCGATTCACAAGCTCTTTAAGTCTTTTTAATTGTAACTCTCTTAATTCATTAACCCGCATTGATTCGAGTTTACTGTCCCATAAATCTAATGTCATAATTTAGCCTCCTTTACTGGGCCCAGAATAGTTTTATTTGTTATAATGATTTTGAAAAATTTTCGAAGGTAAGAATTTTTAAAAGAGCATTTCATTCACAAAAGATATATTTTAAAGGTATTGCAATGAAAGCTTTAGTACTGGGCACAGGCATGATGGGAAGAGCAATAGCATTTGACTTGCATAACTATTCAAATTTTGACAATATAACAATGGTTGACAAAGATAGGAAAACACTGCGTTCCGCTGAAAAATTTTTAGATAGGAAAAGTATAAATTTTGATATGCTGAATATTGCAAAAACAAAAGATGTGAAGAAATATTTTGAAAAATTTGATTTGGTTATTTCCGCATTGCCATATTATTTCAACTATAATCTATCAAAACTAGCAATAAAAACAAAAACACATTTTCTTGATCTTGGCGGCAATAACGACATTGTTAAAAAACAAAGAAACCTTTTTGATGTGGCAAAAAAAGCAGGTGTTACAATTATGCCAGACTGTGGTCTCGCCCCAGGCCTCGTTTCAATAATTACAAAGGACATTGTTGAAAATCTAGATGCAGTTGATTATGTAAAACTAAGAGTTGGTGGACTTCCACAGAACCCAAAACCTCCTCTAAATTATCAAATAGTATTTTCACCAAATGGACTTATCAATGAATACATTGAAGATGCTGTAGTTCTTGAAAATGGAAAAATTACAAAAAAGAAAACGATGGAAGAAATAGAAAAAATAAATTTTCCTGAACCTTTTGGGGAAATGGAAGCATTCATAACATCTGGCGGTTGTTCAATACTTCCACACACATACAAAAATAAAATAGGCTATCTTGACTACAAAACTATTAGATATCCTGGCCACTGTGAAAAATTCAAATTACTTTTGGAAATCGGCCTTGGGCAAGAAAAAGAAATGAAAGCAAAAAATCAAAAGATATCCCCCAGAGACGTTTTAATTGCCCTTTTAGAGAAAAATTTACCGGCAAAAGGAAAAGATTTAGTTTTATTAAAAATCTTCAGTCGAGGGAAGAAAGACGGAAAAGAAAC
>JAYEJG010000018.1:0-5049 GCA_034660435.1 Thermoplasmatota archaeon | reverse complement strand
AATTTTTTAATAATTCTTCAGAAGCATCTTTTCCAAATTGATAAGCCGCGATATTTTTTATGTCCTCCAGTTTTCTTTTATTTTGAGAAACTTTCTCAACTGAGGATTCTAAATTATTTAACGATTTTGAAAGACTATCAAGTGATTTTTTTGAGGTCGGACTATTTTCACATGTAATAACTTGGTTTTTTAGTAAGTCACTTGTGAAATCCAATATGCCCTTTGGAAGATGGGTAATTATTTTTTTGTAATGATTTCCGTCCAAGTATTTTCCAAGTAACGTTCGTATCATCTTTTTTTCATATTCGTCCCAAATGCCAGTCACAGGTATGTCGTAAGATGATGCTGGATAAATTAGTTCGAGTTCTCTTGGAACGATGCCCATCGGAGACGTAATAATTACTTCATGAACTGCAAATGGATTTGATGATGCAAGCAATCTGTCCCTATACAGCCTATGAGATTTTGAAAATGAATATGGTTTTTTTGCGGAACAAGGAAGCAGGAGTAGAATTTCTGCAGAACTTGGCTTTTTATACCGTCCCATTACCCTTTCTTGAAATCTTTTTATTTCGGGTCTAAACAGCGATTCTTTTGACGTTGCAATTAATTTGTTTTTACTTGTGATTGGAGTTCTTTTTTCTAAAAACTCATAACTCAAATTATCAAGATTTCTTAGAATCGAAGTAAGTCTAGGATCCGATTTAACTCTTGTTTCAACAAGGCTTCTAAGATTTTTATTATAAATTGCATTTCTTATGTTTTTCATTTCGTTTAAAATCATTTGATAATTATGAGTTAAAATATCTCGAAAGTCCATATCAGATGGATTATTTTCAAATTTTTTACACGTTTGGCAGCAACAAGGCAGTTCTATCAAATCTTCTTTTGATATGCTACCTGTTGGAAAAAGAAGTTTGCCATTTCTGGCGGCAAGTATTGCAGGAATATTGTCAAAAAAATCAATATCCATGTAGGCCAGTAAAGCAAAACTTGCAGGGTTGCCTGTGGCTGGCAAATACATCATTTTTTGATAACCGATCTCCTCACGAAGTTTTACAACATACTCAGTAAATTTCTTTGGTTGTTGAAATAATTGGTATGCATTCTCTACGATAAAAAATGTTGAAGGGTTGTCTTTAACAGCATCGCCAATAATGTCAATGAGGCCTGCGATAACATAAGCATCAGAAACTTTTTTGTTTAAATTTAGTACCGATAAATGCAACTTTTCTGAAAGATCCTTTGGATAAACAAAATAATCTGGAACTGCTATCTCGGGTTTTGTTGAGTTGATTTTATTTTTCTTTAAAATTATTTTTGCAAAATCAGGTAATTCAAAACGATTTGAATCTAAAAACAAGATATTTGGTGTTGTAACTTTATGGTTATCAATTTTTAATTCACCGATTCTGGCAGGACCATTGTTTCTGGTTATGTTGAATTGCATTTTATTAGAGACATGTACTTCTCTTTAATGAAGATTTACCCATTAATGTCTAAAGTATCTTTGACCAGAGAATACCATTGCTATACCATATTCATTTGCTGCGTCAATTACATCCTGATCGTGTATTGATCCCCCAGGTTGAATAATTGATTTTACGCCATGGTCTGCTGCTACATCGACTGCATCACGGAATGGGAAAAACGCATCAGATGCCATTATGGAGTCTTTGATGTTTTCTTTTTCTTTATTGGTTGCAATCCATACTGCATCAACTCTTGCAGTTTGCCCACCACCAATTCCAACAGTATGCATGCCTTTTACAAAAACAACAGAGTTTGATTTAACGTGTTTTACGCACTTAACTGCAAATTCCATCGATTTCAACTCATCCTTGGTGGGCTTTTTCTTTGTTGCTATCTTCCAGTCTTTTTTAGGCGTCATTTTCACATCTCTTTCTTGAGATAAGAATCCGCCTACTACACTTCTAAATATCATTCCTTTTCTTTGTATTTTTTTATCCAAATCTTTTAGTCTCAATAGCCGGAGGTTTTTCTTTTTTTCAAAAATCATAAGCGCTTCTTTGCTGAACTCTGGTGCTATTATTACTTCCAAAAACAATTTGGAGAGTCCCTCTGCTATATCTTTTCCTACTTTTCTGTTAAAAGATATAATCCCTCCAAATGGTGAATATGTATCTGTTGCATAGGCATCTTTCCATGCTTTAAGTAATTCTTTTGCGCTTGCTATTCCACATGGTGTTGCATGTTTAATTATTACACAAGTAGGATCAGCAAACTCTTTGATGCATTCAATTGCACAATCTGCATCAAGTATGTTGTTGTATGATAGTTCTTTTCCTTGAAGTTTTACCGCGTTTGTAATGCAAGGCTCTTTAGTTTCTGGAGCAAGTTTATAAAATGCACCCTTTAAATGAGGATTCTCGCCATATCTCATATCCTGTTTTTTTCTTAATGCAATTGTATTACTTTCTGGAAGGACATCGTCTGTCCATTTGTTCCGCAAGTAGTTAGAAATTATTGAGTCGTATTGAGCCGTATGTGTATAGGCAGCAAGTGCAAGTTTTTCCCTTTTGTTAATGCTAAGGTCTCCCTCTTTTTTAAGAGAACTTAGAACATAATCAAATTGATCTTTGCTTGTTACAACAATTACGTCCTTGTAATTTTTAGCAGCAGCCCTAATGAGGGTAGGTCCACCAATGTCAATGTTTTCAATTACTTCTTCAATACCTACTTTTTGTTTTTTAATTGTTTTTTCAAAAGGATACAGGTTACAAACCAGTATATCAATTGTTCCAATTTTATGTTTTTTAAGTGTATTCACATGTTCCTTTACATCTCGCCTAGCAAGAAGTCCTGCATGAATTATTGGGTGCAGGGTCTTTACTCTGCCATCAAGCATCTCGGGAAAACCAGTAACATCTGATACTTTTTTTATTTTGATACCATTTTTTTTTAAAACAGAAGCAGTTCCACCTGTTGATATAATTTCGATTCCCAGGTCTTTTAATTCTTTCGCAAAATCAACTATTCCTTCTTTATCAGAAACACTTACTAGGGCCCTATTAACCTTCATCACTCTTACCTAAAGGGCATATGAGGGGAGTTCATAAACATTTGCGCTCTTTACCCTGTGTTTCCTTTTCTATTGCTTCTTTTAAACTTATTTTTCCATTCAAAACATCAAGAGCGGTTTTTTCCGAGATTGTAAATTTTCCATCGGTTAACTTTCTGCTTCTCCTCTGAACATTTCTTATTTCGCCCTTGGTCGGCTCCAAAGGAAGCTTTTGCTGTACTTTTCCCCCAGAGATTAATGCAATTGTCGCAGCAGCTTTGCTATCTCTATCAGATCCTCTTTTTTGTTGATATGATGTAGTCTTTGTCTCGTCGACAATTTCAATTGGTATTTCTAAAGGAATTAATGAATTTATTATTCTATTCCTTGTTATCATCGAGCCATTACCGATTCTAATTATTGTTCTATTCGAAGGATATTCTTTCAAAAATCTTTTTACAATACCTGCGACATCCTCTGGGGATTTAACAAAAGTTTTTTGCAGAAGTATTTTATCTCCAACAATTGCAACTCCTGGCTCATCCCCCGGATCTATCCCAATATAAACCTTCGAATACAAATCTTTTCCAATCAACAGTTGTAAAGCAAGGTCAACTGCATGTTCTACGCTATCATATGCATCCGCAGCAATTACTTTTGTGGAGGTTATATCATGAAGTTCTCTATTGGATGTAAGAATAACACCAATTCTGCTTGGAACATGATGAATAGACGAAAGTGATACATAAGAAATTTTTTTCTTTCCTAATACTTTTAATAAATCGTGATATAAAGAAAAGTCTTTAGTATACACTCCCAAAGTTTTCATCCAATCAAATATCAAGAGTTATTCATTTATATATTTTGGAAAAGAGCCCATGAAATAAATGATTAACGGCAAGACTTTAGTTCCTTGATCATAGTGTGAACAACGGACAATAAAATAATTTGGAAGAAATATTTATATACTGACAAATTAACCCAGCATTAAGGGTAGAATGACTGAACAAAAAACGTTGGCTATGATCTTCACTTTATCGGTGGTGCTCATAGTTCTTTGTATATTAGCATTGTTTCTCTCCATTCAATTGGCTTTGATGATATTTCTCATCGGATGTTTTATCGCATCAATCTCAGTACATACACTCTTTAAAGAAACAATGCATAAATCCTATGAAGAAAAACAAAAAGAAAGAAACGTTCGAGAAATCTATCGATATGATCAACTTTTGGATCCGCCTGAGCTAAATAATTAGCTTAGTATGATCTACTTATCCATGCATTTTTTGGTATTTTCTGATAGATTTTATATGGTTCTTCCACCATTCTTTTACATGCCGCATGTTTTATCATACCATTGTCAAAAGACCAGTAAAACCTTCTAATAAATCTCCCTTCTTCCTTGATTTCTTCCCGTCTAGTCTTAAGCAATTTTTCTCTTTGAAGTTCATAAAACAAAGATCTTGCATATTTATCTATGGACATATCTTCGACTTCATCCCGGCCATTAAAAATACCTTCGACAGTCTGTGCAAGTTTAACCGCATCTTCTTTTTGCATGTTGAATTTATTCTTCAGAGCTTTTACTAGTAATCTCTTCATTTTTTCCCCACAATGAAATATTTTGTAAAAACTACTTATAAAGCGTTGTTGTACAACTGTCACCCAAGCCTTGTCCGAATGCTTTAAATTCCTTTTTTATATACAATGCCACAAAAGTAATGAGCGATTATCATGACAAAGCGTGTTTACAATTTTTATGCCGGCCCAGCAACATTACCACTTGAAGTACTTAAAAAGGCTCAAAAAGATATCTTGGATTTTGCAGGGACAGGAATATCTCTTATGGAAATATCGCACAGGTCAAAAGAGTATGATAAGATGCATAAAGAGGCATCTCAACTTGTGAGGGATTTAATGCATCTTCCAGATGGCTATAAAGTTATGTGGCTTCAAGGTGGTGCATCAACACAATTCTGGATGGTTCCCTTGAACTTAAGACAAAGCAATAAAAAAATGCAGTATGT
>JAYEJG010000017.1:0-5094 GCA_034660435.1 Thermoplasmatota archaeon | reverse complement strand
TGAAATGAAGTTTTGCATGTTCTTTTTCATTTTCAGCTGTTTCTAAGAAATATCCTGCAATTTGTTCATAGCCTTCTTTTTTTGCAACCTTTGCAAAATATGTATATTTGTTTCTTGCTTGGGATTCCCCAGCGAAGGCGTCCATCAAGTTTTTTTCAGTTTTAGTTCCTTTTAAACTTTTCATCCTATTTATCTCCTAATTTTTTATTATTAAATTACTTTTTCACACATTCTTACTTTATCTTTGAACATTGTGCTAGTACGAGGATTCTTTTCACCGAACTTATCCACAAGCATCTTTGTTATTTCTTCTCGCTTCTTTCCAGATTCCTCAAGTTTTTTTATGTATTGATACGCTCCAAAAAGGGCTGATGGGCCTACATTTGAGGCAAATGTACCAAATCCTTCATTCCATGCGAAAAGAGCAAAAAGTTCATCAAGTTCAGGTATTGTTACACCAAGGGCATAAGCCTTCACTAATTCTCTTGTTGCCTGGCGAAATCTTCCTGCACCAACAGCATTAGAAAGAGACAGCAATAATTTTGTTTTAATATCAATTGCAGGATTCTTTTTATCCCAGGTATATTCCCAGAAATTCACTGCAATACTGGCAAGATTGCTATCCACATTACTAAAATTTACCATTGCAGTTGGCTTCAAAGGAAGATCGGTCATAGTTGATTTTGAAGGTTCTATCATTTTTTCTCGGTAGAAATACACCCTGTATTCAGCATCTGAAATTTCCTCTGTAGAATATTCAAACCCAAAATCAGCAAGTGCTGAGTATAGTGGAATCGGCTCAAAATTTTGGACAACACATATTCCTTTGCCAACATTAACATCACTAGCTCTTTTAAGAATCATTGGCAAAAAATTACCAGTTAACTTTCTTACATCAATCACATCAAATGACTCTTTGTTATTTTCCCATTTTTTTGCCATATTTGATTCCTTCTTTACATATTTTTTATTATCAGGCATTTTCAGATGTTGTAGATGGGGTAAAAACGCGAGATAACAGATCTTTATCTAGCATCAATAACCCATTTCCATTTCCCCCAATGAATTTCAGTTTGGCAATAATATCATTGTCATTGCCTTCTTCCTCTATCTGCTCTGTGACATACCATTGTAAGAAAATTTGAGTGGCATGATCCTTTTCCTTGATCGCCAAATCAACAAGTTTATTGATTGATTTGGTGATGAATTGTTCATGTTTAAGTGTCTTTTGAAACATGTCCATTGCATCTTTGAAAGTCGATAGAGGTTCATCAATTGCCTTAAGACTTACCCTACCTCCCTGATCATTGATATAGTCGTAGATTTTCATAGCATGCTCCATTTCTTCATGATACTGTACCATAAACCAGTTTGCAAACCCTGGGAGGCCTACATTTGTGCTATGTGCAGACATTGACATATACAAATATGCTGAATACATTTCTTTGTTGATTTGTTCATTTAATGCTTCTTCTATTTTTTTACTTAACATTTTTTATCATTCCTCTTTACAGTTTTTTATGGCATAGCCACCAGTCAAAGCACTCTATCTCTCCTTTCTTGGCAGATTCCAGTCGTTTCTTTGCAGTTTTTTCGTCACTGGCAGGAGAAACTATAACGTGATCGCCTACGATTTCATTTTTAGGCCAGTTCGCCGGTATCGCTACTTTGTTCTTATCAGCAGTCTGGAGGCCCTTAACCATCCGAAGTATTTCATCCATGTTTCTTCCCAACTCCTGCGGATAGTATAGCATGGCTCTCATTATTCCCTGTGGGTCAACAATGAATACAGCCCTGACCGTATTTGTTCCCTTGCCTGGATGGATAAGACCAAGTGTACTTGCTACCTTGCCAGTGTCAGCAATGATTGGGAACTTAATTTCTACGTTGAGTTCTTCCTTTATCCATTCCTCCCATTTCAAATGGCTGAATACCTGGTCAACACTAAGTCCAATCAGTTCACAATTAAGTTTTTTAAATCCATCAAAGCGTTTCTGAAAAGCAACAAATTCTGTTGTACAGACCGGCGTAAAATCAGCAGGATGGCTAAATAAGACAAACCATTTCCCTCTGAACACGTCGGGTATTTTCATCATTCCTTTTGTTGTTTGAACTTCTAATTCTGGGAATTTATCCCCTATAAGTGACATTTTTTCTTCCATTTTTTTTCACCTCTTTTTACTGATATTGTGTTCTTGGTGTTTATTTAAAATTTTTTCTGCTAAATTATCTAATGCTTTAAAATCATCTTCTTTTGGGAATCCTTTTATGACAACGGGATCAATTATATCCACTTTCAAATTTGGAACCATCGTCGTGAGTTGTTCCACCATTCTGCCACCCCAGCTATAGGATCCAATGATTGATGCGAATTTCAATTTTGGTCTAAGAGCATTTGCTAAATAAGTAGCATAAGCAACATTTGGATGCGGGCCGGCCAAAACAGTAGGTGTTCCTATTACAATGGTAGAAGCATCTACTAATGCTATTGCTAATTTCCCAATATCAGTTTTAGACAGATTGAACTGCTTTACAGTTATGCCTCTTTTGATTAAAGCATTCACCAAGTAATCTACCATTTCCTTTGTGCTACCATGCATTGAAATATATGGGATAACAACTTCATTTTTTACCTCATCTGAAACCCAGTCTCTGTAGGCATTGAGAATAAACTCTGGTTTGTCATAGATGGGACCATGACTCGGTGCAATTGCATCTATATTCAACTCTTTTATTTTCTCTAAGTGTTTCTTGACAGTTGTTCTGAACGGCATCATTATTTCTGCATAGTATCTCTTAGCTGCCTCATATACTACTGGCTCATCAGTTACAAATAGATCACTGGTTGCCAGATGAGAGCCGAGAAAATCACAGGTAAACAAAATTTTGTCTTCTTTTAGATAAGTAAACATTGTCTCCGGCCAATGAACCCATGGGGCATGAATGAATTCCAACGTTCTATCACCCAATGACATGCTACTTCCATCATTCACAGTTATGAACTTACTCTCAGGAATTAAAAGCAAATCCATAAGCATATCCTTGCATTTTGGTGTAGCAACAACCTTAGCGTTAGGATAGATATCGAGTATCTGTGGTAATGACCCCGAATGATCCTGCTCAGCATGATTGGCGATGACGTAATCTATATTCTTAATCTTGAGTTGTTTAAGATTTTCTATTAACACATCGGTCATAGCTGAGTCTACTGTATCTATCAATGCCGTTTTCTCCTTACCTTTTACCAGATAAGCATTATAACTTGTCCCATCAGGGAGCGGTATGAGTTCATCAAACAACCTTCTATCCCAGTCAACAGCCCCGACCGAGTAAATATTTGATTTTAATTGTCTTGGCACACTCATTTTATTTCTCCTTTTCAAAATCTTCTTTACCTACTCCGCAAACAGGGCATACCCAATCATCAGGAATATCTTCAAATTTTGTTCCTGGTGCTATCCCGCCATCTGGATCTCCTTTTTCTGGGTCATACACGTAGCCGCATACTTTACAAACGTATTTATCCATTTTTTCTTCCTCCGTTTTAACCAACTAATCTTTTTTGCCCTTCTATTTCTTGAATATCTGTAATATCCTGTGATGCTTCAAGACATCCAAGATAATTACCACCATTATCTCTTATTGCAAAGTACTGTATCATTACTTTTCTAATTGAGTTATTTTTACCTATTGGAAGATCTATCCAAAAGGTTGCATTTTCTCTTTTTCCTTCTTTCATCTCCTTTAAGATTTGTTCAACCTTATCAACACTTTTTTTAGGATGACAGTCATGAACATCTTTACCAATAACACCCTTTGGCCTTTTGAAAATCCTTGTTTCATGTTTATTCCAAGCAAGCACCTTGTCATTTTCATCAACAACTGAAAATTCAAGTGGTAGTGTTTCAAGAACAGCTTCCAATATATCTTCATCCAGTTTTCCAATCATTATTTCATTCCTCTATTATTTTTTATTTTTTGCCTTATATTGTTTAATTGCTTTTTGCAAAGTTCTTTTAGATAAACAAGCACAATGGATTTTTGGTGCTGGGATTTTACCTAAATGATCTATTATATCTTTTTCATCTATTTGTTCTGCTTCATTAAGTGTTTCTCCCTTGATCATTTCAGTAAGAGCAGAGCCAGATGTAAAAGCACCAGCGCATCCGATTGCCCTAAATTTTGCATCTTTGACTATGTTTGATTTAATTTTTAAAAATACTTCCATTGTATCCCCGCATGGACCAGTATACAAAAAATGAGCATCTGGATTTTCTATTTTTCCAACATTTAACCTTTTTTCATAGTACTCTATCGCTTTATCTGAATATCCTGATTTCTTTAATAAATCTCTTACCTCATCCATTTTAATCCGTCTCATTTTTCATACAATCTTTACATATTCCTTTGAAATACCCCTGTACATCCTCCACTTTATGTCCACTTTCTATAACCTTTCCTATGTTTGGGCATTTGATATCTATGTCAATAATAGCACCGCATTTTTTACACAAAAAGTGATGATGCATATCGTTCCTAAAATCATATCTTAGCTCATGACCCGATATAGTAAGTGATTGAATAATGCCATGTTCGTTGAGTGTTTCTACTGAATTATACACCGTTGTTTTAGAAAGAGAGGGGTTTTTCTCTTTTAACGCAGAATATACTTCATCAACAGTTGGATGGGTTCTATTTTCATCAAGATACTTTAGTATTTCTAATCGTTGAGGTGTTATTTTGAGTTGATTCTCTTTGAGCACTTGCACATATTTATTCATAATCGTCCCCCTTAAACATGTAACAATTACCAATTTGTAACAAGTAAAACTTAGCAATTAATTGAGAGTCTCTATTTAAGTTCTTCTTTTTTGATCGTTTCATGAATCTTCCTCATTCCTGGGCCAATAATGGAGAGATGTAAAAAGAGGGCTGGTCTTACTTAGGAGGAGATGGGATGCAGAGAGAAAACCAACCCTATAATTCACATCTCAATTTTGTTTTTATTACTGTTTTGTAATTATTTCAATTTAACATGTAATACAAATTAGACTATATATAATTTTCTAATAAAAACCCTCTGTTCTAACAGGA
>JAYEJG010000016.1:0-5103 GCA_034660435.1 Thermoplasmatota archaeon | reverse complement strand
TGAAGACAATGGGTATTATTACAACCTGTTTTGGAGCCACTTTTGGTGGTAGTACTAGGCCTTTGTTGTCTCCATGAATGCCAACTATTGCTCCAAGAATTCTTTCACTCATGCCATATGTCGTCTGGTGACAATATTTATGGGATCCGTTTTCATCCTCGTATTTTATTTCGTAAGGCTTTGCAAAATTGTCCTTGTATTGGTGAATCGAACCAAGTTGCAAAGTCCTTCCAGATGGCATTAAAACATCGATACTTAGTGTATAGAATGCCCCTGCAAATTTATCCCACTCCGGTCTTTTACAAAATATGAATGGAAGACACATCTCATCAAATATTCTCTTTGCAATTTCTTTATCTTCTTGTATTTGTCTTTCAGCATCTTTAAAATCTGCGTGGCATGTGTGTGCTTCGAAGAAATGGATTTCTCTTACTCTGATGAATGCTTTAGTTTGTTTTGTTTCGTATCGGAACGTGTTTACAATTTGAAATGTTTTTAGCGGTAGGTCTGTATGTGACCGGATCCAAAGTGAAAACATTGGATACATTGCTGTTTCAGATGTTGGCCTCAAAAGCCACTTTTCTTCAAGTTTATTTGATCCTGCATGTGTAATCCAATATACTTCGGTGCCAAAACCCTTGATATGTTCTTCTTCTTTTTTGAACGATGATTCAGGGATGAGGAGTGGGAAACATACCTCCTCATGATTTGTTTTAAACATTTCTTCTCTTATGAGATGATCTGCATGGCTCATAAGTGTCCATCCATACGGTCTCCAGACGTTCATGCCTTTTATAGGATATCTTTTATCGCATAGATCTGCAAGTTCTACAATTTCATTATACCATTCATTAAAATCCTTAGATTTTTTGACTTTTGTTTCTGGCATTAAGATTCAACCCATAAACCAAAAAAGAGAATATGCTATTAAATATTGGCGGTAAAAAAGAAAAATTATACTCCTCTGCCTTCTTTTGCTTTTATTCTGAGTTCTTTTGACCTGCATCTTCTGCATCTTTCTGCTTTTGGTGCATTCAGCGCTCCGCATTTCATGCATACCTTTTTGTTTAGTAATCGTGCCTCTGCTTCTGGAAATCTTGCCATTTTGATTACCGCCTTTAGAGTATCGGAATAAATATATGTTATATAAATATGATGTAGCGCCCTCTTCAATTAATTTTCTTGGTGCCCCCTGGAAATTATAGAAATATACTTAACTAAGAATGACTATCTATCTGTGGTGACAGCTAATTGAAGGGGAGGACCACATGTCCAAAATGCAAATATGAATTTGTATTGAACGTTCCAGAAAACACTCAGAAGTATAACGTAGTCTGTCCTAAATGTGAAAATAAATTTCTAATTAGCACTGATTTGCGCAATAACAACTCTGATGAAGATTGTTCTTGGGAGGAGCATGGTGAACCAAGAAAAACAGTATTGTCATCCATAAAGCCAAGAACTAATAAACCCATGATAGTAGCTATTCTTTTAATTGCAGTTTTTGTTTTAGGAATAACAACATCTGCTTTTCCTGAAACCTTTATCGGGTCGACTTTAGATATCTCTTCTTCTGTTGGATTCTCGGGGGATGCAGAATTATATATTGAGAATCAAACCAATGTTTCCCTTTCAGGCGTTCAGGTGAAGCTTAATGGAGTATATGCAAACGAGAGGGGTGAAGGGACGTATGTTCTTACTAATGTGTCTCCAGGCATACAGACTGTGAAAATTTCGCTTGATAATTATAACATGGTCAACAGAGAGATACTTATTCTTCCTTTAACCAATTCATATCACGAAATAACAATGCAAGAGGGAAATGAAGTAGAAACTGTTCCATTTGACGGTCTTGGATGCTCGATCATTTTTGCAATATTTTCTGTTTTTGCGTTAATTTCAGCAATATCAACATATAAACGCAAAAATCTTGATGTTGCTGTTGCAGGTTCGGTAATAGGAATCTTTTCGTTTGGATTTTTTATGATTGGATCTGTATTAAGTATAATTGCATTTGTTATGATTATTAAATGTCGAGATGAATTTGATGATGGAAAGACAGGAAAGACCTTCTAAAATACTGATTATATTTTTTGTCATCTTTTTAGCATGGGCATTAATGCAGTTTTTGACTCCACTTTCTTTGCCTTCAAATAGTATAAGCAATTTAACTGGTAGCGTAGGAGTATTGGACAATGAAAACTCAATAAATAAAATGTCTTTTCCTGCAAATTTTATTTATTCTGCAGGGGATAGAATGTGCCATCAAAAATCTGAAAGATCATTTTATCTCAATGGTAATCAGATGCCGTTTTGCAGTAGATGTACGGCGATATGGCTTGGATTGGCAATTGGTTTAGGGTTTATGCTTTTTTATAAAATTGACCTTGATGAGAGATTCTTGTTTGTCATTTTAATTGGGTTGGTTCCTATTGGGATCGATGGAATAGGTCAGCATCTTGGTTTTTGGGAAAGTACGAACATAATAAGACTGGTAACTGGTTTATTGGCAGGAGGGGTTAGCGGTATAGCCATTGGACTGATTACAGGCGAAATTGAAGTGAATACATATCCAGATTAAAGATTCCGGCTCCTAATATTTAAAGACAGATGTTCTGCGGTAAAAGTGGGGTTACCCCCAAGATTTTCATTTTTGACTTGAGACCTAAGGGGAAACTGGTTATGTTGAGAATGTCCATATTGAGCAAATTTCCAAACAAATATGGGTTTCATTTGGAAAACACATCTACTGTATGAAAAACATAACGTTTATATTATAAAAGGGAGATTCGTCTTTAGTATTAAAAAAGATGAAAGGAGGTGAGAACGGAAGTGGTAGAGAGTGATGTGAAATTAAGAAAGCTTGGTGTGATGTCCGTTGCAAAGATATATGCAGTTTTGGGCGCTATAGGTGGTTTTATCGTAGGGCTAATTGTAAGCATAATGTCTCTTGCGTTCGGTTCAGTGATCAGTGCTGTTGGTGGAACTGCGGCAATGTCAGGAATCTTTATGGGCGGTGTATTCGCAGTTATCGTAATGCCAATTGCGTATGCAATATTTGGATTCATAGGCGGAGCAATTGGTGCTTTTCTATATAACGTCGTTGCCGGCTGGGTCGGCGGCATTGAGATGAAGTTTGAGTAAATAAATCTTTAAACTTTATCCTCTTTTTATTTTTTATTACAATTTTTATCGTTTTCATAGTAACCTGGAAAATGAGTGTTTGAGGATACCATATCAGGTTTTTCTTGATAAAACTGGGAAAGTAAAAGGTGATAAAGCGGAGTGAAATTATGAATTTGAAAAGCCAGGAGAAACTTAATTCAGGATATCGCAGACAAAATGGAAAAGAGCACGATTTAGCTAAATTCATTTTTTGACGTTATAAGTAATATCAATGCTATTATGGACATCAATGGTGTTACAAATAAAAATCCAAGGGTAAATATTCCAAGGATGCTACCCACAACTGCAATTCCCCATAGTTTTCTCTTTAATGCAAAAATTCCACCAAGAATCGGAAATATTGCAAGTATACAAATAATTGTTGCAAACGTTATAAACATCTGTCGGACTTGTTCAATAGTTATCTCCGGATATGTTTCTTGAAATTGTGTAATGTCCATCATTTCTAGCGATATTTCAATTGTAGTGGCAAGAAACCCCCAAAAAAACAATGCAATTAATCCTGCAGCAATAAGAAGTATACCTGCAATTTGTGGTTTTGAACTTGTTGTATTTGGTTTTTCAAGCGTAAAGCCATCATCAAATTCTTTGTACGTTTCATCATCCATATTTTCTCCACCTTTACTTTTTGCTTCTTTTTTCTTTTCCAATTAAAATTTTTGCCATTATTTTTGTAGTCGTATACCAATATATGGCTAAGCCATACGGGATGATTAATATCTGCAAATATGCAGTTGCATAGTAGGTAGTCGTAAAAACCAATGCTGTTACTGGAATTTGAAGAACTATTGCAAAAATCAAATATTTGGGGAGATTGTTTTTATAAACTCCATATCCCAGACATATTCCAGTTGAGGCATGCATAAGAATTATGCCAATCGAGCCTAAAACTGAAAGTGAAAGTAAGATAATATCAGCATCCGTATTAAAATTTAAAACAATGATGGAAAATGGGGTAAATATGGAGCCAAAACCAAGACCTAGACAAAATCCATAAATTACCGTTTCTCTTTTATCATGAAAGAACCTTAAATTTAAAGCGATTGTTTTGAAGAGTTGTTCAAGCATTGGAAATAAAATGATAAAAAAAATGCCAACGCCAATAGTATACCATTCAATAATAATTGCAATAAAACCTGTTATGATTCCTGCAACAAATGTTATAAAAATTGTTTTTTCTTTGTAAAGTCCATCGTACCCTTTTATACTATAAAACAACAAAGCAAGGGCAGGGATGATTCCGATAAATAAACTTGCTGATGGGAGTGTGTTCATATTACCAAGTGCTAATGGGAAAGAATATATTAAAGATCATCGATTACCTGCTATCTGAAAAAACATGGTTTGAGGAGAATTGATTTATGTTAAAAACGCCAGTTATTGTTCTTAATGTGAAAACATATGCAGAAGCAACAGGAAATACGGCTTTTGAAATAGCGATCATAATGGATAAAATAGCAAATGAAACAGGTGTTAGTATGGCTATTTGTGTACAAGCGACAGATATTACAAAATGCGTTGAAAAAGTAAACATGCCTGTTTTTGCTGAGCATATTGATCCAATAAAGCCTGGTAGCCACACTGGCTGGGCATTGCCCGAGGCCATGAAATCTGCTGGGGCAATTGGGACATTGATTAATCATAGCGAACACCGTCTCATACTTGCAGACATTGATGTTTGTATAGTACGTGCAAAAGAGCTAGGGCTTGATCATATTGTTTGTACAAATAATGTTGCAACATCAAAAGCAGCAGCAGCATTATCACCTAATTTTGTGGCAGTCGAGCCGCCAGAACTTATAGGTGGTGATATTTCAGTCACTACAGTTGATCCAGGCATAGTCAGTAAATCTGTTGAAGCAGTGAGGGATGTTGATGAAAACGTCAAAGTTTTGTGCGGGGCAGGCGTTAAAAACG
>JAYEJG010000015.1:0-5191 GCA_034660435.1 Thermoplasmatota archaeon | reverse complement strand
AGACAAGTATGTATTAATTTTTTATTATCCAACGTGAGAGAATTATTTTTATTAAAAATATATAATAAAAAAGTGCAGGGGACGAGATTTGAACTCGCGGACCTCTACAGGACAAGGCCCTCAACCTTGCGCCGTTGACCAGGCTTGGCTACCCCTGCATAATCAGAGGGATGCAAATACGGAATTGCATATTTATTTTTTCTGGTGAGCAACCTAGATATTATTTAGATCCATGCCGCAAATATCACTCAATTCCTTGTGTAGTTTTACAAGTCGCATTGCATAATCTTTATGCCCTTCCCTCAACGCCCTTTCTACTTCAACTTCAATTGGTTGAAATTTACAATTATCAATTAAATTATCCGCATGACAGACTATCTTTTCTTCGAGCGTTATGGAAACATAATCCTTTTTTGGCAGCCCTATGCTCTTAGCAACATCGGCCGATAGCCCTGCACCAATGTGGCTTTCAATGATCTTTATTATACTTTCAGGTAAACCTAATTCTTTTGCGATTTTAACTCCTTCTATTGCATGTCGTATACCATGGGTTTTTGATCTTCCAATATCATGAAGGAGCGCTCCGGCCTCAACAAGCTCGACATTAGCATTAGCTTTTTTTGCAATTCTTACAGCAACATCTCTCACTGCTTTACAATGCGTTATTACTGCTTCTGAACAACCTTGCTTTTTTAAAAGCTCAATACATTCTTTAGGGGTAGGAACTTTATCCATATAAAACCTCAATTGTCATTGGAAATTACTTCTTTTCTTTCATTATTTGGAATGATTTTTAGTTTTCCTTCGAACTTCTTGTTAAGCCACAATCCTTTATTATACCTGTCTAGGAAAATTGCAAGAGCAGCAACTTCAGAATGCGGTTGATTTCCCACAGAGACATTAAAATCAGCCATTTCGTAGATATAGCCAGGAACTTTTTTTGCACCTATAACAATCAATAAGTCCTTACTTTTGTCTATATTATTAATCGATTTTTCAAGTTCTTCTCCATACATTGTAAGATGCGCTATAGAGCCGCCCCAATTTCTAATTATTTTCTTAGCGTTAATTCCGGACTCGATTTCAAAATTCCCACCAAATCTAGTGCAAGTAGAACGAAGAGTTTCTTCAATCTTTGTATCCTTAGCACTAATAACAATTTTATCTGCACCAAAAGCACGTGCCACTAAAGCAACATGGGTTGTTATGCGTTTATCACGGCCAATACGATGACCCATTCTTAGAACTGTTATCATTTGGAAACAAAAGAAGAAATAAAGACGGTATTAAAACTATTTCTTTTCCTTTTTGGAAATTATCTCTTCAACTGTTACATCTAGATTTGTCTTTGGTCGTCTCGCCTTTATCTTATGTATATTGTCAATATTGTCTTCAATTTGCTTAACATCTCTCCAAACTCTTTGATCTGATGACGCATTAGACGTATTTTTCCCATATTTGGAAGATGAACGCCCGGCCTGAAGTGTTTCGTGATGTTCTGCTAAAACTTTATTTTCGGTGTTTTCTGGCTCCGCGTTTTGTTTCGTTATAGTTTCTTCGGAATCTGTTTCCGAGATACTTTCATCTGTTGTATCTTCATCCTTAGTTTTTGATCTGCCAAACAATTTCCATTTTACCATTATGACGCTCCCCCAAACATATTACTACTTATTTGTTAAGTAAGGTTTATTGATAAACTTTTTCTTTATAAAAATTAGAAATAAAAATTAGATTTTTGTAAAAATTAAAGTTTGTAAAGCATTGTGATGCCGCCAACGTGCGAAAAATAATCATAAGTTTTTATAATACCAGTAATTTACCGCATGGATGAAAAATCCTACAAAAATTGCAGATGTGGTCTCAAAGTTGCTATCCCCTGTAGTCATTGCCGCACTGGCAACTATAATTTTTGTGCTGGCATCACCTATTGGAACCGGAGAACTTAATCCATTTGTGGCCATATTTATTGGACTGTTCTTTCTATCTATTTTTCCTGCATCTCTGATTATCCATCTCTGTAAAAAGGGTGTTGTTGACTTAGATGTCTCCGACAGAAAAATGAGAACTCCGCTCTACGTTGTTATCATAGGCGGCTACATAGTTGCATCAGTAATATTTTTTGTTACCGATTGTAAAATTATGTTTGTAATAACCATGGCTTATGTTTGTGTAACCTCTGTTATCACAACTGTAAATCTTTTTACAAAAGTTAGTGCCCATAGTGCTGGGACAGCTGGACCGCTAGCCGCTTTAATCTATGTATTTGGCATAAGTACACTACCATTATTTATTTTGTTTGTACCCATTGTTACATGGTCTAGACTAAAATTGGATGCACATACTTCAATTCAACTAATTGAAGGGATTGCAATTGCTTTGATTATTACTTTTCTAGTATATGTCTCACTATATCCTTGAAAGGAAGTATAAAGGCAAAATAATATGGGAGGAAAATCTAATAATCCAATTATTCATTCACGAGAACAAACCAAAGAAAAAGGGCTTGTGGTCTAGCGGTTATGACGTCGCCTTCACATGGCGGAGGTCGCCGGTTCAAATCCGGCTAAGCCCATACCAACTTCCATCTAAAGGTTCTGTTAAACAGAAAGAGAAATAATTATAAAATAGGTGAAAATTATAGAATATCCCCTAATGTCTTTTTATATATGAATTGTCATGATGTTCAAATTCTTCAAAGATGATAGTGTTGTCTTTAATTCTAAAAATAAGTACAAAACTGCCTATATGAGCTCTTTTAAATTTGCTCATCGGACTTCTAAGATTTTTAAAATGTTGAATTGAGTTTTCATCAGATGATGCGATTTGTATAATCTTCTTTTTAACTGCATTATACGTGGCTTTATCTTTTCTTTTAAGATATGTTAATTTCTTTTTAAGTTCATCTGAGAACATTATCTGAAAATTCATAATTCTTCAAACCATTTATTTATGTCTTTTGAATGGATCTTTTTAGAATATGGGGTTTTTTGTATTTTTTTAAGTTTTTTTATGAATTCTTCTTTTAATGGAAGTTCATCCACGGGATGCCAGTCAATTTTTTCACAGAATTCGTCTTCGTCTTTTGCTAATTTTCCAGTCTGTATGTATTTTTCAAATATGTATCTCTTTAGTATTTCTTCTCTGCCGATTTCTGACCAGTTAACCCATAGAAATTTTGTTAAACTTTCTTTAAATGATTTTTCTATGGAGATTGTTATACATGCCATTTTATATTTCACCTTTTGCATGGAGTTTTTCTAATATCTCCAGTTTATTTTTTAACCCCTGTTTTAAGATTTCAGGCCAGTTGATATCCGGTCGTTTATCAAGTTTTTTCTTTAATTTATCAGATATTGAAAATGTCATTCTCACCATTTACATAACCTCATGCAATTTCATGTATATATGTATATGCATGATATTATTTATAATTTTTGGTGATTCAATAAGTTTGTGTTATCCTGAAATTACTTTCTTCAAGAAAATAAAGAAAAAGTAAGAGTTGATTTTCAAGTTGACCCGGAAATCGAGGGTCAACCCAATTTTTTTCCTCATGTTAATCTTAGTGATTCCGGCTAAGCTTATATATGAAAAATATTATAAGAACTCGATAGATTATATTGGCGTTGTAATAAAAGGGTGGGAAAATAGAGAGAGAGAAACTATTGACAATTTTGATGGGAATCGTAGTAATAATGACCTTTTTTAATACATATTCACTTCTATACCTTTCTGATAGAATAAACACCATTGCTGGAGATACTAATGATCAATTGGGAGCAAATGAATCATCACTATTCAGTATCGATGATGATACAATAATGGGTTCCGAGGATGCTACCGTAACAATGATTGAATTTAGTGATTTCGAATGCTATTATTGTGGGAAATTTTATACAGAGACTTTATCACAACTAAAGACAAACTATATTGATACGGGCAAAGTAAAATTTGTTTATCGTGACTATCCTCTAGCTATGCACCAAAATGCACAGAAGGCTGCTGAAGCTGCAGAATGTGCTGGGGAACAAGGCAAATTCTGGGAATATCATAATAAACTTCTGGAAAATCAAAATGCATTAGATAACGAAAGCCTCAAACAGTATGCAAAAGATTTGGGATTGGATGAAACACAGTTTAATACATGTCTAGACTCTGGAGAAATGACATCTGAAGTTCAAAAGGACTTTTCAGACGGTTCGAGTTATGGAGTTACTGGAACTCCAACGTTTTTTATAAACGATCAAAAGTTAGTAGGTGCAAAACCTTATAGCTCTTTTGAAAGTGCAATAGAAGAAGAGTTGAATAAATAAAATAGATAAATTCTACACTTTGGGAATAAAACATTGCAGAGATCAATCGATATTTACTCTATATCCTTCCCCTGGCTTCTTTTTCTCTTTTCTTTTAACTACAACATCAAGAACTCCGTTTTTGTATGTAGCTTTTGTTGTCTTTGGATTTACATCACAAGGTAAATCCAATTTTTTATGATATTTTCTTTTGGGGTTATCCACGGTAATTTCAAGGGCATCTCCAGTAACATTAAGATCTATATTTTCCTTTTCAATACCGGGCATTTCAACAGTTACTGCAACATCTTCGTCGCCTTCAATAATATCTGTTAAAGGTTCACGTTCTTCCGATATTGTTGGTTTTCCTTTAGGACTCTTGATTGTTCTATTTCCAAAATCCTCGATATGCGGCTTTCCATCGGAACCAAATTGAACTTTAAATCCATGTACAATGGGCTTTCCTGGTTGAGCAGTTGAAAACATCTTCATCATTTCCTCTGCCATTCTTTTTACATCATCCATTACGCGATCATCTTCAAAAATATCTTTTATAAAATCATCATCAAAACCAAACATATCAAACGGATTTTTTCGTCTCCTTCTATTTCTATCTTCATCAAACGGATCCATTTTTTGCCTCCCTTACTAGTTATAGAAACTCGTATTTAGTTTTTGCGGTAAATCCAGTAGTTCGGCAAGCTAGAATTTGATTAACTCAAATTCATCTTTTCGGTAAAAATTATTTGAATGTGTATGATATGAGTACAACTTGGATGTAAAGATGCACTCACATCACACACAAAAGAAAGATATAGGCAAGTTTCTTAAAAAATCTATCAAAGAAGAATTCGTCAACAATCTGCCAATATCAATGGCAGAAAACTGTACATATACAA
>JAYEJG010000014.1:0-5400 GCA_034660435.1 Thermoplasmatota archaeon | reverse complement strand
TAATGAGAAAAACAAGAGAGATAGGCTCTTTAAAGGCATTTGGTGCTAGGGACAGAATGATCTTTAAGATATTTCTCTACCAAGGCCTGATTATTGGCTTTTTTGCAGGGCTTCTTGGTATAATATTATCAGTACTTGTCATGAACATTGTAAATTGGTATGGTATTAGTGTGGAATTCATTGCAGGAACCCAGTTAAAAATCGGCTTTATACTAAATTGGCTTACGATTTTAATCGCTCTTGCCCTCCCTGTTATACTGTCTGTTGCTGCTGCTGCAGTCCCTGCAAAAAAGGCAGCAATGCTTTCTCCAGTAGACGCCCTTAGAAAGGGGGAATTGGCGTTATAGGGCTGCAAAAGAGAAAAGCTCATTAATAATGAGAATAATAATGGGGATAGATGAGGGTGCGCCAGCGAAAAACAGATCGTTTCATAGAACTTGATGTATTGCGTGGTTTTGCAATAATAGGAATGATTTTTCTCCATATTATATGGGATCTTGATTATTACGGAGTGTGCCCCCTAAACAGAGAGTTGTACCGCTTCCAATTTATCATACCGTCAATGTTTTTGCTTCTGGTAGGAATTTGCCTTTCAGTAAATTATGTAAAAAATAAAGAAGGATCGGGCAAAAAATTATGGTTTCGTTTGTTAAAAAGGGGGGCATGGATATTTGCTCTTGGGGTGCTCCTAACAATAGTAAGTCTAGTTATTGCCCCAGAAAGGCCCATTGTTTTTGGCATACTACACTGCATTGGATTGGGGATTATTTTAAGCATTATCTTCCTTAGGCTTAGAACATATAATATACTAATAGGTATGGCTGTTGTTATGTTTTATTTGCTTTCTGGTAATGTTTTTGTGGTAGAAAACCCCTCTCTATTTCAATTAGTATTGGGTTTTCACCAGTCAAACGTGTTCGAATATACGATTGATTATTTTCCGATAATGCCTTGGTTTGGGGTGAGTTTGATTGGTACCGGATTGGGAAATATATTTTATGATGGGGGAAATAGAAAGTTTGGTGTTCCTAAATTTTTGAAAAATTCTGAGTATAAGATTATAAAAATTCTTTCCATTGCAGGACAAAAGCCCCTGATTATATATCTAGTTCACCAGCCAGTTATTACTGGGCTTTTATTTTTATGCTTGAACGGACCAGCATATATCGCAAGCATTCTTGCATTACTTGGATTTTGATTGCTCGGTCTTCAAAAATTGTAAAACTTTATTTACATAAATTATATTACAAACATGGGGGAGTTTGGTGGACCAGGTTAAGGTAAAGGATGGGTCTTCCATTAATCCGATTCCTCAATTAGATGGTATTTGGAATCTGAGGGGAACCAAATGCGATTTACACAGGCATGCAAAACATGCAAGAACAAGTGACTTCGCCTGATTCCCCCACCATATATATTTTTGACATACCTTTTAAAAATTAAAAAGAAGGGCGTTTATTTTTTATATTAATCTGGCTTGGGATTTTATTCTATAGTTTGTAAGCTCTTTGAACACATCATCATCCTCCAGAATTTTTGTTATATCATTTGTGGATGACGACATCTTTATTTCACGGGTGCGTCCATATCTCCCCTTGGAAATAACTCTGGCCGTGATAATTCCCAGCATATCTAATTCGGAAATTAAATCGGCAATGCGTCTCTGGGTCAATGCGTTAGACCTTGTTTTTTTACAAAGATCTTTGTAGATCTCGTAGGCTTCTCCAGTAATAATCGCTCCCACTGAACCTGTTTTTTTGTTTTGCCGGTCTTGCAAAAGGATTGCAAGGAGAATAAGTTTGGACTGGGTCGGGAGTGTACGAACAACCTCTATAACTCTATCTACCTCAATTTTATTTTGAGCGAGTCTTACATATCTCTTGGTAATTCTAAGTGATTTGCTTCTTTCGGCTAGCTCGGCAGACATTCTCAAAAGATCTAGCGCTCTTCTTGCATCGCCGTGTTCCTGTGCGGCAAGTGCTGCGCACAATGGCACTACATCTGGGTCAACCGAATTTTCTTTTAGTGCTATCTGTGTACGTTGGTTTAGTATGTCCTGTAATTCTCCTGCATCATATGGAGGGAAAATCATGTTTTCTTCGCCAAGGCTTGACTTAACGCGTGGATCTAAAAACTCAGTGAATTTGAGGTCGTTCGAAAGCCCGACGATAGAAATTTTCGCATTTTTTAGTTCTGAATTTATTCTTGATAGATTATAGAGAGCTTCGTCACCTTTGAGCTTGTCAACTTCATCAAGGATAATAACTACAACTCCGCCTCGTTTCTCTACCATATATTTTAATTTTGCGTATACTTCATCTGTCGGCCAACCAGTAAATGGAGTGCGCTCTGACCAATCGTCAATAAGATGGTTTGTGATATTTTGAAGCAGGCGGTATTGTGTATCGACTACTTCACAATTTATGTAAATGAAATTAACTGTTTTGCCTGTTTCTTTCCCCTTTTTCACGAGTTCTTTTCCAACAAACTTTGTTACGGCTGTTTTACCTGTCCCGGTCTTGCCATAAATAAAAACATTAGACGGCGCTTCGTCTCTAAGTGCTGGGACTAATATAGATGCAAGATCATTGATCTCTTCTTCCCTGTGGGGAAGTACTTCTGGTGTGTAGGCCGGCCTTACCGCTCCTCTATTTATGAAGAGACTATCGGATTTTAAAAGTTTACCAAATATGTCGCTGCTTACTGTGTTTTTTACCGTATGTGACTCCCCCTTATCTTCATCGTAACGAACACAACATATTAAAAATTATGTATAATTTTATCTGTGGTTTATACCTGTAAAATTATGAAAAGGAAAAGGCCCTTATTTCCAGTGGAGGGTCGTATGGTGTACATATCACTCAATTTAATTTTTAAATTTCTATATTTTTAAAAATGGAACTGTTCAAATACTACAAATTCCATAACTATATGGGTATACTCACGTCTATAATTTTTAACAAAAAATTAGCACTCACATATTTGTCAGTTCCACACGAAACAAAGGGGTTGTCCTTGATTTAATTAAAATCGCTCAGATCTTAAGGATGGTCTGTTGCAAAAACACTTTTTTTAAAAAAGTTTTATGTGGGTTTATTGCCCACCTATTATTACTACGTCTTTTACTGATTTTATTGAGTTGAATGGAAAAATAAGGTGGCCTGAATCATCCAAGTGATACAGTCTTGGGTCGACATCTTCTGATGGCTCGATTAAAATATCAAGCAACACCCCAGTTTTGCTGTCAACTACCGAATTCCTCATGACGCCAAGATAAAGCCCCTCTTCGCTCATCACTGTTTTCCCTCTTAGCTCATTTTCTGTTACCTTCATATTTTTATCCTCCATATTTTTATTTGTCTACATATATTGAATATCTTTGTCGCTTTTATCTTTTTTGGCAATTCCACTGCCTAACGTTTCGGAGATTTTGTTGTAAAATTTAATGATATCTGGTGTGATTGATGCACGGACATCGTTCAATGCTTTGTTGAAATGTGCTTTTGTAACAGTTTTTGCTTTGCCGTTCTCTCGGATGGCTGTTATTGCCGCCTCTCGGCATAGTGCTTCGATGTCTGCGCCTGAATAGTTTTCACAACTTTTTGCTAAACCTTTTAAATCTACATCTCCGGCAAGAGGCATTTCCTTGGAGTGAATCTTAAATATTTCTAGTCTTGTTTTTCGGTCGGGGGCATCGATTAGAACTAGTCTGTCAAATCGCCCAGGTCTCAGCAACCCTTGGTCGATGATGTCAGGCCTGTTCGTCGCGCCAAGCACGACAACACCTTCCATGCTTTCAAGCCCGTCGATACTAGTTAGAAGCTGGTTTACAACACTATCTGTTACATGAGATCCTGTGTTCGTCCCTCGCATCGGAGCGATGGAATCAAGCTCATCAAGAAACACTATTGTAGGTGCAACCTGCCTTGCCTTTTTGAAAAGCTCGCGCACTGCTTTTTCCGATTCACCAACCCATTTGCTCATAACCTCTGGTCCTTTTATAGAGATGAAATTGGCCTTTGATTCGTGGGCAACTGCTTTTGCAAGTAAAGTCTTCCCGGTACCTGGTGCTCCATACAACAAAACCCCTCTTGGCGGCTTAATTCCCATTTTTTTGAAAACCTCTGGTTTTGTAAGCGGCCATTCGACTGCCTCTTGCAATTGCTGCTTAACCTCTTCAAGCCCGCCCACATCATCCCAAGAAACCCTTGGGACTTCGATTAAAAACTCTCTCATTGCCGATGGTTCGATACCACGATGTGCGTTCTTGAAATCTTCCATTGTCACTTCCATTTTTTCTAAAACATCAACCGGAATAGGTTTTTCAAGGTCAATCTCTGGGAGACGTTTGCGAAGAGCGTTCATCGCTGCTTCTCTTGCAAGAGCCGCCAAGTCCGCACCAACATAACCATAAGTTATTTCTGCAAGGCCGTCTAAATCGCAATCCTTACTCTTTGGCATGCCTCTTGTGTGTATTTGTAATATTTCTTTACGCCCATTTGCGTCAGGGGCGTCTATTCTAATTTCCCTGTCAAACCTTCCTGGTCTTCTAAGTGCAGGATCGAGTGAGTCTGGTATATTTGTTGCACCGATAACAATCAGTTTTCCCCGTCCTTTAAGACCATCCATGAGCGTCAGCATCTGGGATACTACACGTCTTTCGACTTCTCCGTGTACCTCGCTTCTCTTTGGAGCAATCGCATCTATTTCATCGATGAATATTATTGAAGGAGCATTTTTCTCCGCCTCTTCAAAAATTTTCCTTAGATTTTCTTCACTCTGGCCGTAGAATTTAGACATGATTTCCGGGCCGTTGATCGTATAAAAACTTGCACCCGATTCATTTGCAACCGCTTTTGCAATTAGAGTTTTACCCGTTCCAGGTGGGCCATGTAACAGAACCCCTTTTGGGGGGTCAATACCAAGCCGGTCAAAAAGTTCGGGGTGCTTTAATGGTAGCTCAATCATTTCACGAACCTTTAATATTTCATCATGAAGTCCCCCAATATCCTCATAGGATACCTTTGGGCCTTCTGGTTCGAGGTCCTTTGCGGCTTCTTCCTTCACTTTTATCAATGTGTCTTCTGTTATCGAAACTATACCACTTGGGGCAGTATTTATTATTGCAAATGGAAGAGCACTACCGAATAATGCAATACCAGGAACGATTACATTGTCACCCTTTGCAAGTGGCCGTCTCAAAAGCCCCCTTTTAATTAAAACTTCAATTCCGCTTCCGAATTGTATTTGTTGGCCCTTTGAAATTAAAGGAGCAAGCGAAAGTTTCTTCGCCTCATTGATTTCAGCCCGCCGGATTTTCACCCTATCGCCAAGGCTTGCGCCTGCATTTTTTCTTGTTAAGTTGTCTATTCTAAGAATTCCCTTCCCTTCATCTGTTGG
>JAYEJG010000013.1:0-5446 GCA_034660435.1 Thermoplasmatota archaeon | reverse complement strand
TTTCCCTCATGGGTGAAGAAGGGGAAAAAAGTTATTAGATCATCTTCCAAGTTAAGATTTGATTTTTTGTAGCACCAACTTCATCTATCTTTTTTACTGGGGTGTTGCTTGGCGCGTTCTTTATAACGTCTGGATTTTCATCTGCAATTTTGATAAGAGTGTCTGCATATTTGTCAAGATCTTTTTTAGATTCAGATTCAGTTGGTTCGATCATTAATGCTTCCTTAACTAGATGTGGGAAGTAAATGGTTGGGGGATGGAGGCCATTATCTAAAAGACGTTTGGATATATTGGATGCAGTTATTCCTTTCTTTTGTTTTAATTTCTCACAACTCAATACAAACTCATGTTTTCTAAGATCCTTATGAGGCATTTCATATTTGCCGGAGTTAAGTATTCTTTTCTTCATATAATTTGAATTTAAAACTGCGATTTCGGATGTTTCCCTCAATCCATTTTTCCCCATCATAGTAATGTAAATGTAGGCTTTAAGAAGGACTGAGAAATTTCCATAATCTGCCTTAATTTTCCCTATTGACTCTGCAGCGTCATAATCAAAGATATATGTTCCATCTTTTTTTTGCCCAATTCTGGGTATTGGTAAAAACCTCTCAAGTTTTGTTTTGACCCCAACAGGTCCAGATCCAGGTCCACCGCCACCATGTGGCGTTGCGAATGTCTTGTGCAAATTTAGATGTACAATGTCAAATCCCATATCTCCTGGTCTTGCCTTTCCCATGATTGCATTCATATTTGCCCCATCATAGTAGAGAAGAGCTCCAGCGTCATGAACCATCTTGGATATTTCAAGAATTTCTGATTCAAAGATGCCAAGCGTGTTTGGATTTGTAAGCATAAAACATGCAGTTTTTTCGGAAAGTGTTTTTTCAAGTACGTCAAGGTCAACTGTACCATCTCCTTTCGATGGAATCTCTGTCACGTTGTAACCAGCCATTGTTGCACTTGCAGGGTTTGTACCATGTGCAGTGTCCGGAAGTATCACCTCTTTTCGTTCAAAATCATTGTTGTGCTCATGATATGCCCTTGAAAGAAGCAGTCCTAAGAATTCTCCTTGTGCCCCGGCAGCCGGTTGAAGTGAAAAAAAGCCCATTCCTGTTATTTCACAAAGCATTCTTTCGAGTTCGAACATTATCTGCAAATTTCCTTGAATTGTAGACGCATCTTGATGGGGGTTTGTTCCAGCAAAGCTGTCCCAAGATGCAATTTGCCCGCAGATCTTTGGATTGTATTTCATCGTACATGAACCCAAAGGATACATGCCTGTATCTATGCCATAGTTCATCTGACTCAAATGGTGGAAATGACGTACAACTTGTGTTTCGTCAAGACTTGGAATTTCAATTTCTTTTTTTCTTTGAAGAGATTTTGGCAATAAATCAACAACATTTATTTTCTCCTTTTTTACCGACTCTAATTCGTTTAAGAGCGGTTCATCATAAACTGCAGATTTGTACATTATGCCACCTCTTTAAGCGCAGTAGTTAATTTTCTAATATCTTCATCGGAATAAAGTTCAGTAATTCCAAAAAGCATACAATTCTCGATTCCAGGACAATCTTCTATTATGAGCCCGCCTTGGATTCCCTGTTCGAGTAGTTTTTTATTGATTTTTTCTGGATCTTCTGAACACTTTATTAAAAACTCGTTGAAATGAAAGGCATCAAACATAAGCTCAAAACCATCTATTGATGTTATGGCCTTTGCAAGTTTTTGACCATTTTCAAAATTAATTTGCCCCATTTTTTGTAATCCATTTCCACCCAGCCATGAAAGATATGATATTGCAGCAAGTGTGCAAAGCCCCTCATTTGTACAAATGTTACTTGTGGCTCGTGCACGCCTTATATGCTGCTCTCTTGTCTGCAGTGCCATACAAAATGCACGTTTTCCGTCACGATCCTTTGTCATTCCAATAACACGACCAGGCATTTGTCTCAAATATTCCTTTTTACAAGCAAAAATCCCAAGTGTGGAACCGCCAAAATCCATAGGGCTACCAAAAGCTCTTCCTTCACCAATAACGATATCAGTGTCGTAGTCCCCAGGTGCTTTTACAACTCCAATCGAGATCGGGTCGATTCCAACAACCAAAAGCGCATCAGCATCATGAACAATCTTTGCGATTTTATCTATTTCACTTTCAAAGATGCCAAAGAAATTTGGGTTTTCTATGTAAACTCCAGCAACATTTTCATCAAGTTTCTTCTTGAGTTCTTCTACGTTCAATCTGCCTGTTTTTGAGTCGTAACCGACTTCTTTGATTTTGATTTCTGGGCCTTTAGTATAATTTTTCAAAATGGATTTTTTCTCCCAAGAAACAGTCTGAGAGACCAAAAACGTTCTTTTTTTCTTAATGCGAGTACATGTCAAAGCTGCTTCGCCAAGAGCAGTTGCTCCATCATACAGTGAGGCATTTGCAACATCCATTCCAGTAAGCTCTGCAATAATACTTTGGTATTCAAACATTGCTTGTAGAAATCCCTGTGATGCTTCGGCTTGGTATGGAGTATATGATGTGTAAAATTCTGCACGAGAAGTTATTGCTTTGACTACAGCAGGTATGTAGTGAGGTTTAATTCCTCCACCAATAAAGCTAATAATGTCGTGATAAGATTTGTTTTTACCTGCGATTTTCCTTAGTTTTTGTTCGGTTTCACATTGAGAGATGCCTTCAGGTAAATCAAGATCTTTAAATTTGATTTTTTTAGGGACATCTGAAAATAGCTCATCAATATCTGAACACCCTATTTCGTTTAGCATTTCGTCTTTTGCAAGTGAGTTTGGAATGAATTTCATAGAACTCCCCATGCAGGTAACAAAAAAGTATTAAAGAAACTTATCGTAAAAATAAAAGATGTTTAATGAAATCTTTAAATTTTGTAAACGATTTCCTAAAGTATGACTAACTACATTTTTAAGGAGAACGGAAAATCTGAACTTCAAATTGGAAAACTAGTCTGTCTTGCAAGAACATACAAAAAACATGCTAAAGAGATGAATACAAATGTAACTGAAGATCCTCTTTTGTTTATAAAACCCGCAAGTTCTGTTATATTTGATGGTGATTCCATTGCCATTCCAAAAATTTCAAACTGCTTACATCATGAAGTTGAGCTAGGGGTAGTAATTAGGAGAAAATGTAAAAATGTATCACAAAAAAGCGCTATGGATTATGTTTTAGGGTATGTATTAGCCTTGGACATTACGGCCCGAGATATACAATTTGAAGCAAAAAAGAATGGATGGCCATGGGGAATTGCTAAGGGATTTGATACATTCGCTCCAATTAGTAAGGTTGTCTTAAGAGATGAAGTAAAATATCCAAATAATTTAGATTTATCACTAATGGTAAACGGGGAAATAAAGCAGAAATCCAATACAAAAAATATGATTTATTCAGTTGAACGAATTATCGAGTTTATATCAAATATCATGACTCTAGAATCTGGCGATTTGATAATGACAGGCACCCCGGAGGGTGTTGGAGAAATAAAAAATGGAGATGTTTTAGAAGCAAAACTTGGGCAAGTATGCTCGTTAAAAATTGATGTAAAAAGTTTAAATTAGACCATTCCCAATTCTCCATTGTATTATTTTTTGTGGCGGTATTTATAAAGTAAATACTTATTACTTGTATTAAATCAAGGTAAGTGTGGTGAGAGAAAATGGGAATGTTAGGTGCATCAGTAGGTGGATTTGGGTCAGGGTTCATAGTTGGACTCTTTATTTTGTTGATAATTGTCTTTTTGTTTGGTATGAGGGTTGTTACACCTAGGCAAAAGGGGCTTATCGAGCGACTTGGTAAATATAAAAGGACTGCCAGTCAAGGTTTTCACTGGATCATACCTGTAATAGATAGGATGATCAAAGTCGACGTTACTGAAAATATGGTTGATGTTGAACCGCAGAAGATTATTACCAAAGATGATTTGAATGCGACAGTTGACGCAGTGGTTTATTTTAGGGTGACAGAACCATCTAAGGCTATTTATAATGCACAGAACTATAGGAGGCAAATATCCAGTCTTGCAAGAACAACACTAAGAGATATTATTGGAAAAATGACATTAACAGAAGCCAATAGTAAAAGAGATGCGTTAAATGCTGTATTGGAACAAGAACTTGATAAGCAAACTGATGCATGGGGAATTGATGTCATACGTGTAGAGTTGCAGAGAATTGAACCACCCGATGATGTGCAAAATTCAATGAACAATGTGGTTATTGCTGAAAGAGATAAAAAAGCAGCAGTTGATTTTGCAACAGCAGTAGAAACCAAGGCAGATGGAGATCGAAGATCAGAAATTAAAAAAGCAGAGGGGATAAAACAAGGCCTCATACTTCAAGCAGAGGGAGAAGCGCAAGCGATAATACAGGTTGCAAAAGCAGAGGCAGAAAGAATACAAAGAGTCAATACTGCTATTCAGGAATACTTCAAAAATGAAGCACAAGTCTATAAAAAACTTGAAACTGTAGAAAGAGCACTAAAAGATGGGACTAAATATGTCATTGACCCAAACACGGAAATAACTAATGTTATTGCAGAGAGCATGGCAGGCATCGTGCCAATTGAAGAAAAAGAAAAGACTACGAAAAAAGAGTAAATTATAAACTACCAAAGTAATGGAAGGAAAATATTTTCTTCCAATTTTTCTTACTTTTTAATTTCTTTTACATTCCGCTCAATAATTACATAAAGATAATCTGATCAGTTCCATCTCTATCATTTCTGACTTTAACAAATAATAAGAAAGATCTATTTCCTATCTTTTACCGATTCTAACATTTCTCTTCCAAAAGGAGTTAGACCATATAGTCTGATGTTTTTGCCACCGTCTTTTTCTTCAACAATATCGAGTCCAAGGAGTGATTCTTCTTTCCTGTATCTCGAGTCCATTCCCCTAATTGCACCGATGACATTGGTTGGCGTTGTTTTAACGTTATAAGCAATTTCTGATGTGTAGCTACAGCTGGGGCTAATTTCAAAAAGATATTCTGCAATTTTTTTACGTACAATGCTCCGTCTTAGAGCCCTTACGACAAGCGGCCTTTTTATGTCAATAGGAGACTCTAGTGTATTGTCATCCTGCATCCCGTCCATATCTCAAATACAAGTTATGATTTATAACATTGTTTGTTGGGGAATAATTACCTGCATATGCATCTGCATATTCAAATGCAAATTTTGAGGTAAAATCATTTCGTTTTTCTTTTTTGATAAGAGTTGTCAAAGATACTGGACAACAGATGTGCAACAACGCCTTTTAAACATAACTCACAAACTAGGACTGAGGATTGATTGAAGTGAACAAAAAATTATTACCAGCAGTCGTAATGCTTACATTATTACTTTTAGTAGTAGGTTCTGTTGGTTCTGCAGAAAAGAGTATCGATTGTAGATGTTGTATATATGATGATGCTGAAC
>JAYEJG010000012.1:0-5466 GCA_034660435.1 Thermoplasmatota archaeon | reverse complement strand
ACATCCCGTTCCTTGGTAAAATACCGATAGATCCACAGATTGTAGAAACTGGAGACTCTGGAAAAACGTTTATGACCAAAAATGAAAACTCAGATACTGCTAGGTCATTTAAGGAAATTGTCGAAAACATTGAAGAAATTGTGAATAAAAAGGAGGTGAAATGAAATATGCCAGGTGGCGATAGAACAGGACCAGACGGGCAGGGACCCGTGGCTGGAAGAGGTCGCGGAATGGGCCAAGGACGAGGGCGCGGTCTAGGCGGCGGTTTTGCCCGTGGCCCTGATGGCGACTGCTTATGCCCAAACTGTGGACATAGAGAACCACATCAGCTTGCAGTACCCTGCTATAGCAGGAAATGCCCTAAATGTGGAGCACCTATGACACGATCTTAAATGCTAATAGTTATTAACAAGAAGTCTATTGAGATGAAGGGTGGAAAAATCATGAAAATTGGAATTACATCAACAGGTAAGGACTTAAATGCTGAGGTTGACCCGAGATTTGGCAGATGCCAGTATTTCATTGTAATTGAGACAGATACCATGAAATTCGAAGTGGTTACAAACGAAGGTGTGATGGCATCTGGTGGTGCTGGTGTTCAAGCGGCACAAAACATTGCAAAGACTGGTGCAGAGGTAATGCTAACAGGAAATATGGGGCCAAATGCATTTCAAACACTTTCTGCAGCAGGTATCAAAATTTTCACAGGCGTAACTGGAAAAATATGTGATGTTGTAGAAAAATACAATAATGGGGAACTTGAAGAGACAAATGCCCCGAGCGTAGGAAGTCATCACGGAATGGGGGGAAGATAGAATGAAGATTTGCATACCAACAAATGGCAAAGATGGCCTTGAAGATTCTGTAGGTGAACATTTTGGCCGTGTTCCAACATATACTATAGTAGACTTAGAGACAAATGATGTGAGAGTGGTTTCCAATACAAGTGAACATGGAGGTGGGAGTGGATATCCGCCTGAGATTATGGCAAAAGAAGGAGTGGACGTTATGGTATGCAGTGGTCTTGGAAGGCGCGCGATTAGTATGTTTGAACAGATGGGTATCGATGTTTATATCGGTGCATCTGGAACTGTAAGAGATGTCGTCGCTGCTTTTAAACAGGGAACTCTTCAAAAAGCCAGTGAAGGCGATGCATGCAAGCAACATGCTTTTAGGGATAGGCATCACCTCTAAAACATTTTCAGCAAGTGAAAAAATGAAATCTCATCTGGATTGTATACCATGTTTTATCAAGCAGTCATTAGAAGCTGCTCGTATGGCTACCGATGATAAAAAAGTTCATGAACAGGTTTTAAAAGAAGTTATGAAGCATTTACAGAGCATCTCTTTTGAAAATTCTCCTCCAGAGTTATCTAGAGAAGTGCATGCAATAATAAGGCGGCTCACCGCTTCTGAAGACCCTTACAAAGAGGCAAAAGAAGAGTCTAACAAAATGGGGCAGAGATTATATGGCAACTTAAAAAGACATGTCGAAACATCTGATGACTCTTTGCTTATGGCCACTAAACTCGCCATAGTTGGGAATGTAATTGATTTTGGGACAATGAACAGATTCAATGTTGACGAAATGGTAAACCAAGCTTTAAGAGAGGATTTTGACGGCAGCTCTTATCCAAGGTTTAAAGAAGTTTTACAGGAGTCAAAAACAATTCTTTATATTGCTGACAACTCTGGAGAAATCTTCTTCGACAAATTACTTTTAGAGGAGTTAAAAAAACTAGGAAAAGAAATTACATATGTTGTCAAAGCAAATCCGATTATTAATGATGTACTACTTGAAGATGCGAAAGTTGCAGGAATTGACAAACTTGCAAATATCATAGCAGGTGATGACGGGCAGAATGAATCAACACCGGGTGCAGTTTTGCATTATGCATCTGATAAGTTTTTAGATCTATTTGAAAAGTCAGATATGATAATATCAAAGGGTCAAGGTAATTATGAAGGGCTAAGTGATGTTTCACGTGAAGTATTTTTTATGCTTGTTGTTAAATGTCATTTAGTGGCAAGAGATATTAAAACCGAAGTTGGCAAGCTTGTATTGAAGGTGAACACATGATTATTTCGATTGCCAGTGGAAAGGGCGGAACGGGGAAAACTACAGTCGCAACAAATTTTGCCTTGAGCTTGGAAAATGTACAGTTTATTGATTGTGATGTGGAAGAACCTAATGCGAACTTTTTTTTAAATGCAAAAATAGAAAAAAGAGAAAATGTAGTTGTTGCGATCCCAGAAATTAACGAAGGAAAATGCAATCATTGTGGAAAATGTTCTGATTTTTGTGCATATAATGCACTTGCAGTTGTTCCAACCAAAGTACTCGTCTTTCCAGAACTTTGTCATTCTTGTGGAGGATGCGAGCTTGTATGCCCAAAAGATGCCATAGGCTGGATCAACAAAACAATAGGCACGGTGGAATATGGAAAGGTAGACGGGATTGAATTTCACCAAGGAATGTTAAATATAGGGGAGGTGCAAGCAGTCCCGGTGATTAAAGAGCTGAAAAAGAAAATTAATAGAGACAAAACAGTAATTATCGACTCTCCCCCTGGAACATCTTGTCCAGTAATAGAGTCAATAGACGAATCAGATTATTGCATTCTTGTTACAGAACCAACGCCATTTGGAGTCCACGATCTAAAACTTGCTGTTGACGTGCTAAGGCACTTATACATTCCATTTGGGGTCATAATAAACAGAGATGGGATAGGCGATAAGAAAGTAGAACTTTATTGCCAACAAGAAAAAATCCCGATACTTTTGAAGATCCCGCACAGTAAAGAAATTGCTCAGATGTATTCAAAGGGTACGCCGTTCATTAAAAAGTTGTCGCTTTGGCGAGATGAATTCCAAAAACTTTTTGCAAGAATTAATGAGGAGGTCTACAAGTGAAGCAAATAACAATAATAAGTGGAAAAGGTGGCACTGGTAAAACCTCGATTGCCGCGGCATTTGCATCTCTTGCAAAAAATGCAGTTCTTGCAGACTGCGATGTTGATGCTGCTGATCTCCACCTTGTCCTGAAGCCGGACATAAAAAGAACCGAAGGCTTCCATGGGCTCAAAATTGCATCAATAGATGAAGAGAAATGTATCCTATGCAGAAAATGTTACAATGCCTGCAAATTCGAAGCAATTAACAAAGATATAAACATCATAAAAGAGGCTTGTGAAGGATGTGGAGTTTGCGCATACGTCTGTCCTGTGGATGCAATAGAGATGATTGATAGAGATTCAGGTTTTTCATATATCTCAGAAACGCGTTTTGGACCTATGTCTCATGCGGCACTTAACACCGCAGAAGAAGCATCAGGAAAGCTAGTTACAGTAGTACGAGAAAATGCAAGAAAAATTGCCGAAGATAAAGGAAAGGATTTGATAATGATTGATGGTCCTCCTGGAATTGGTTGCCCAGTAATTTCTGCAATAACAGGTGTTGATCTTGTTTTAATAGTGACAGAGCCAACGCTTTCTGCAATTTCTGATCTTGAAAGAATAGCAGGGGTTGCAAATCATTTTGATATTCCTGCGATTGTTTGTATAAATAAATGTGGCATAAACCTAGAAAATGAAACAAAAATTGAAGATTTCTGCAAGGAAAAAAAGATGGATGTTGTTGGAAAAATCCCGTATGATACAACAATCACTGAAGCAATGGTAAACGAAAAAACAATAATTGAATTTTCAGATGGAATATTATCAGAAGGAATTATTAAAATGTGGAATGAGATACAGAAAATACTGCTCGTATGAAAAGCTACAAACGAGGCAATATTTATGAAACATATACATTACACAGAAGTAGAATTAGAAGAACCTGCTGAAACAGGAACAAAAGATGTGAAACTGAGATGGCTTATTTCAAAAAAAGATGGCGCCGAGCATTTCGCTATGCGTCTTTTTGAAGTAAAAACAGGTGGATACACCCCACTACATCAACACGACTGGGAACATGAGGTATTCATCCTTGAGGGGAGCGGCGTTACTAAAGACAAAAACAATGAAGAGCCGTTTAAACAAGGAGATGTGTTCTTTGTTCCAGCCATGGACTGGCATCAGTTTGTCAATACTGGAAAAGAAACATTGAAGTTTCTCTGTTTAATACCTTATAAAGAGTGGATAGTATGATATATCTTGGATTTTTTGGACATAAACATGGAATGGGTGGAAATGCACCACCTACAAACGAATGGCCAAATCATGTTGTCGTATTAGACAAAGGAAGTTTCAACGATTTTATACAAAAATATCCATTATCTGTAGTAGACTTCTGGAATCCGCAGTGCGGCCCATGCAGAGCCATGGCACCAAGAATCCGGCGTTTATCAGGTATTTACAAGGGCAAAGTAGCATTTGGAAGAGTTAATACGAACGAAAATCAAGAGATTGCAAGACAGTACAAAATCGTGGGGGTACCACATTTTGGATTTTTTTGTTATGGTAAAAAGATTAGTAGCATGACAGGTGCAACGTCCGTTGGTAAAGTAAAAGACACGATTGACGATCTGTTAAAGAAATCAAAACATTAGGAAGTTGATCTAGATTGGGGAAACATGCAATTAAGGATTAAAGAGTTATCTGCGGAGATCAGTAGATGCAATAAAT
This sequence comes from Thermoplasmatota archaeon, assembly GCA_034660435.1. GTDB lineage: Archaea > Thermoplasmatota > E2 > DHVEG-1 > DHVEG-1 > JAYEJG01. Next base: position 841 of record JAYEJG010000012.1, on the reverse strand, counting down.
GTAGACTCTCTGAAACTAGAATAAATGCTCTTTGTGGCGAGGGAAACCTTGATACTAAGATCATGCTTGTTGCCCAAGCGCCCGGAGAGAACGAAGACAGGGAAGGAAAAATGTTTATTGGCCCTTCGGGAAAAGTATTAGACGAGTTGCTAAGAGTGTCCGATGTAGAAAGGGACAGTTTGTATATGACCAACCTGATCAAATGTATGCTACCAAAATATAGAAAACCAAAGCAGGATGAAATCGATATATGTAGCGGTTACTTAGATAAGGAGATAAAATTGATAAACCCAGAAGTACTGGTTCCTCTAGGACATTATGCAACCAAGTACATCTTCGAGAAGTACTCTCTTCCTTTGCCATCTAAACAAGAATTTTACACGATTTACGGGAAACTCTTTCGGACAGATAACAGGAAAATATTACCATTGCAGCATCCTGCTGCTATGCTTTATCATCCTCATATCAAGAATGAAATGAAAAAAAATTATCATAAGTTGAATGTGTTATTGAATGACTGCAAATGGTATCCATTATGCCCTATGAAAAAATTTTATGAAGAAGGAAAACTTGATAGAAAATGGATTGAACTTTATTGTAAAGGCGATTGGGAAAGCTGCATACGTTATCAAATGGAGGAAAATGGAGAGCCACATCTAGATTGGATGCTGCCAAATGGGACCATCGACGAAAAATTATATAGAAGGGAGTAACAGCATGAAAAAAATAGGATTAATTGTGAATCCCATAGCAGGAATGGGTGGAAGTGTCGGGTTGAAGGGAACCGATGGAAAGATATACAAAAAGGCGTTAAAGCTAGGGGCTAAGGCTGTAACACCCA
>JAYEJG010000011.1:0-5475 GCA_034660435.1 Thermoplasmatota archaeon | reverse complement strand
GTCGTTTTTATAATTTACAATTTTTATATTAATTTCTTCTTCACCTTCTGTTGAAGAAACATCTTTTATCTCAGTGATACCATTATCTGTTAATATAAGAGAATCTCCTGTTATACAGTATCTCATGGCTGCTGCAGAATCTCCATCGATTGATCCCCAATTCCCTTGACCATCAACAAGCGGATAACGTAGGGAGAACTCTTGAGCCATACGAACAAGAGAATCATAAACCGCTTGGTCACCATGTGGATGATAGCGGCCAAGGCAATCGCCCACGATTCTTGCAGATTTTTTATGTGGTTTGTTATAAGTTAAACCCATATCATTCATAGCATACAATATACGTCTATGAACTGGTTTTAAACCATCTCTTACATCAGGTAAGGCACGGCTCATAATAACGCTCATAGAATAATCTATGAATGCACGTTTCATCTCTGATTCAAGTGCTCGGACATATTCCTTTTTTGATTGTTCCTCATCAGTCATAATATCACCCTAAATATCTAAATTAGTCACCTCTTTCGCGTGAGCCTCGATAAACTCACGGCGTGGCTCTACTTTCTCACCCATTAGAATTGTAAACAATTCATCTGCTTCAACTGCATCATCAACAGTAACCTTTAATGTCATTCTGTTATCAGGATCCATCGTTGTTTCCCATAGTTGATTGGGGTTCATTTCTCCAAGACCTTTATACCGCTGAATGTTGATACCTCTTTCACCCATCTCTTTAATCTTCTCAACCTTTTCTCGTTCTGAATAAGCATAAACTACTTGTTTTCCTCTACCTATTTTATAAAGCGGTGGCTGTGCAATATACAAGTATCCTTCTTCAATAAGCGGCCTCATATATCTAAAGAAAAATGTTAGAAGCAAAGTACGTATGTGTTCACCGTCTACATCTGCATCAGTCATAATGATAATCTTGTGATAACGAGCTTTTTCAATTTCAAACTCTTCACCAATACCTGTACCAATCGCGGTTATTAGTGCTAAAATTTCATTGTTTTTGAGGATTTTGTCCATACGTGCTTTTTCAACGTTAAGGATCTTTCCACGTAGAGGTAAAATCGCCTGAAATTCCCTATCCCTACCTTGTTTGCTCGAGCCCCCTGCAGAATCTCCTTCAACAATATATACTTCTGTTTTACTTGGGTCACGTGAGCTGCAATCTGCAAGTTTACCAGGAAGTGCTGATGACTCAAGAAGTCCTTTACGACGAGTCAGTTCACGAGCTTTTCGAGCTGCTTCACGAGCTCTGCTAGCAGTAACTGTTTTTTCGATAACGGTTCTTGCAACAATTGGTGTTTCTTCAAAAAACTCACTAAGTTTTTCATTAGTTAAACTTTCAACAATTCCTCTAACTTCTGAGTTTCCAAGTTTGGTCTTAGTCTGTCCTTCAAACTGTGGACTTCTAACTTTAACGCTAATAACTGATGTTATTCCTTCACGACAATCGTCTCCACTAAGACTAAAATCGATACCATCAAACAAATTGTTCTTACGTCCATAATCATTCAATACACGAGTAAGCGCTCCCTTAAAACCAGATAAATGTGTACCACCTTCATGTGTGTTAATATTATTTGCAAAAGTAAAAATATTTTCAGTATATCCATCAGTATATTGTATTGCTATTTCTACTTCAACATCTTCTTTTTCAGCATGTAAATAAATAGGTTCTGGGTGAAGTGGTGTCTTGTTTCTGTTTATGTGAAGAACAAACTCTTTGATGCCTCCATCGTACTTATAAATCTCCTTTTTGTCAGAACGTTCATCTGTAAGCTCGATTTGTAAACCTGCATTAAGAAAAGCCATTTCTTTAAGTCGAGCAGATATAGTTTCATATTTGATATCTGTTGTTTCAAAAACTTCCGGGTCTGGTAAAAACTTAATTGCTGTTCCAATCTTTTGGGAAGCTCCAGTTTCTTTCAAAGGCTCGACTGCCGCTCCATGATCATATTTTTGGAAATATTCTTTTCCATTACGGCGAACGGTTGCTTCCAACCATTTTGAAAGGGCATTAACACAACTTACACCAACACCATGCAGGCCACCCGACACTTTGTATGCTTGATTATCAAATTTACCACCTGCATGAAGTGTTGTCATAACAAGCTCTAAACCTGATTTTTTATATTTTGGATGCTCTCTTACAGGTATGCCTCTTCCATCATCTTCGACGGTTACAGATTCATCTTTATTGAGTTTTACAACTATTTTAGACGCATATCCTGCAAGTGATTCGTCAATACTATTGTCAACTACTTCATATACTAAATGATGAAGACCGCGCTCGTCAGTACTTCCGATGTACATAGCAGGATTCTGTTTTACTGCTTCAAGGCCTTCCAGTACTCTTATGGAGTCTGTGTCGTAACTTCCATTCTGTTCACTTTTCTCTTTATTCATAGCTCTTCACATCATGTTGAATATATACACTAACCCAGATAGTTTTCCCAAGGAATTTTTTCATCCCATCTCCATAGCAAATTTAAGTGTTTCTCATATGGAGAAAGCACTAATAAACGTTACTATCAAAATATCAAGAAATTTGTTTGCTTTTTAACAAAATCTTAAATATTTAGGGCAGTATAACCATTTGTTGATTTGTGTGGGGGAGTAATGTGGCAAAAAAAGCATCAAGATTTGAATTAAATGTATTGTTCGTGGCACTTTTGTTAATTGTTATACCTTTGTCAACTCTTTCAGTAAATGCTGCAGAGGGCGATTTAGCACTGGCACAGCAGTACGCTCCTGTCTTTTATTTTGAAAAGGATGAATCGTGCTTCCCTGTAGATGTTTCATATCATCTTCAAAACTCTTATTTGAAAGTTTTTGGGGAAGGAGAATATCCTGGAATTCCCGCTCTTGGATCAGAAGTAAATTTTTCTCAGTGGTCTTCTTTTGTTCCTGAAAGTATATTTCAATATTTTTACCTTGATAACGATAAAGGAACTGTTGATGATGAAGCCATCATTACAGATTATCAAAGTAAAATGAGCTCTTTGGGATATAAAGTATATTCTCGCATTTATTCTGATGGTGCTGCAACAACCGTCATCCAATATTGGATGTTTTATGCGTTTAACAAAGGAGAACTAAATCAACATGAAGGCGACTGGGAAATGGTCCAGATTGTTCTATCTGGCGGAGTCCCAACCAACGTTATGTATAGCCAGCATCATAGTGGACAAAAGGCCACTTGGACTCAAGTTGAGGAAGAAGACAGTCACATCAAAGTCTATGTTGCAAGAGGCAGTCATGCAAATTATTTAAGATCTTATTCTGGTAAGTTTGGTGCAGCAAATGACTATGTTGGCATAAATGGGAAGATACTGACTTCAAATGACTATGATTTGGAAGTACTTGACTCACAGGACTGGCTTTCCTTTGCTGGACGATGGGGGGAATTTACAAGTGAAGAAGATTTGTTGCTTGGGGGTGCTGGGCCACAAGGACCAATGTTCAGAGAACAGGGTGCCATGTGGAATAATCCTGTCTCTTGGGGCGCAGGTCTATCGCAAGCAAATGAAAACATCTTTTTGTTGGAATGGTTCCTTTATAATTTTGTTTTATTATTCTTGCTAGTTACTGCAATATCTTTGGGCATTGCTGCTTTTCGCATTTACAGACGTCATAAAAAATATGGCCTTGGTCCAAGGATATTATCGATGCTTTATATCGATGGATTAAATTTGAAAAGTATAGGGAACATCCTTTGTTTCATAGGAATAGTTTTGGCGGTCTTTGCTTTATTTAATCCCTGGTATGGTGTTTCGTACTCTATTTCGGGAAGTGGTGCTCTTGACTCGTTTAAGACGACAGGTATGACTGATTTGATAAACGTTGACGGAATTAATGGGATTCAAGTAAGCATACCAAGTCAAGAGGGCATTGTGCCGCTTACGTCCTTCTCTATGCCTTTTGCAATGTTTATCGGCATAGGTCTCATATTTACGATTATAGCTACAATAGGTATTTCTAAAAGTGGGAAACTTGGTAAAAAATACATTTGGCGAGGAATAAAACTTCTATTGCCTGTCATTTTGATTTGCATCGTTTTGCTGGTGATGAACACGGCATTATCTAGTATGATCCCAGATACAGGAAATGCATCGGTTGAAAATTCCATTACAGGATTGTTCCGCGAAATGTCACAAACGCCACTTAAAGGGCAAGGCTCAATTCCAATTTCCCAAGAGGGTGTAACTGGTCAAATAGATGTACAATGGGGTCTTGGTAAAGGGGGTCAATTTCTTTTATTTTCAGGTTTAATACTTATTGTCTCGGGATTTATTGAAATTTTTGCAAAGGCCGTCTTTTTTGAAAGCAAAGCATCGAAAGACACAAAGAAAATAAAGTTCGAAAAACAAGAAGAACCCCCATCTGGAGAGGATGTGCCTTCAGACCCACGAGAAATATTTGAAGATAAAAAAGATTAGAATGTAAAAACAGGCGAATAAAAATATGATTGTAAATGCTGATCTACATATTCACTCTCATTATTCTAGTGCGACTAGCAATAGAATGAATATCCAAAATATTGCTTTTGTTTCTCCTTTAAAAGGCATTGATATTGTAGGGACTGGAGATTGCCTTCATAGTGGATGGATTGAAGAAATCAAAAAATGTAACGTTATTGATGAAGGCACATTTGAAATGGATGATACACGTTTTATACTTAGTACTGAAATCGAAGCACAAAAAAGAGTTCATCATCTTCTTTATTTTCCAGGCTTTTCCGCTGCACTTGATTTTAAGGAAAGAATAGCGCCAAAGTCGAAAAATATAGATACTGACGGTAGACCAAATGTAGATTTAAGTGGAGAAGAGCTGGCTGAAATTGCAAAAGATGTTGGTGCACTGATTGGGCCAGCACATGCATTTACGCCGTATACTTCAATGTATGCTCATTACAACTCATTAGATGAATGCTATGGCGATTTAGCAGCTTATGTTTCTTTTGTTGAACTTGGTCTTAGTGCCAATTCTGATTTTGCCGATAAAATACAAGAACTCCATAGACTTACTTTTTTGACAAGTTCTGATTGTCACAGCCCGCATCCAGTAAGAATTGCAAGAGAGTTTACAAGATTTGAGGTAAGAGACAAGACCTTTTCTGAAATTAAAAAAGCTATTCTTCGGGAAGGGGGAAACCGACCAGTTCTAAATGTTGGTCTCCCACCAGAAGAAGGAAAATATCATGAGTCTGCATGTAGATCTTGTTATACACACTATACTCTCGAAGAGGCACAGAGAAGAAGGTGGAAATGTAGTTGTGGTAAACGGATAAAAAAAGGCGTGAAAGACAGAATTAATGAAATGGCTAATTTTGAGGAGCCGCAGCATCCTGATTACAGGCCAGAATATGTTCATTTGATTCCTCTGGCAGAAATTATTACAAAAGCTGTTGGCCAAAGAAACCCATTTACGCAGACTGTTACAAAAAGATGGAATGAACTTATTTCT
>JAYEJG010000010.1:0-5595 GCA_034660435.1 Thermoplasmatota archaeon | reverse complement strand
CATAGATGAATTACTTCCAATGGCTCACCGATATGGCCATAGCCATACTGTCATTTTAGGAGTGATCTTAGGGATGTTTATCATGGCTTTGAGCCTGTTAATGCTTTGAAAGGTTTGCTTATACGACACAACTTTTACACAAGGCCTTGTCTGAACGTCTTAGAATTCTGAAAAGTGTGAGAGTTTTAAATGTTGCAGAAATGTGCATGAAGAAAAATAAAAAAAGAAAATATTTTTTATATTTTATACTGAAAGCCTGGAGAAAATATCCTTTAACATCTGAATAATCATGTCAAGTAAACTACTAAAATCATCTTTTTCATGATCGGGCTCATCAGGCTGATCAAAGGTATCCTCATCAGTTCCTTCAACATCGGGATCATTGACATCTTTGGATGTTTCATCATCAACTGAACTAGTTGTACCATCAACTACTACAACATTTGCAATACCTTCATCTAAGACGATATCGTTTTCTTCTACTGATACTTTTACAGCATATTCTCCAGGCTTTTCATAGGCATGAGTTGTTGTTATCCTGTCATCTGATGTAGTTCCATCTCCAAAATCCCAAGAATATGCAGCATTTGTCTCTCCATTATTAAGAGAGCTGGCATCAAAAATAACATTTTTACCTGTATTTATCTCATTACTTTGTTCATCTAAAACCTCAGTTGGTACTCCTGGGGAAGGTACATTAGAGTCTGGACCGCCTAAATTAATTGTTATCGTAGGTAAATTAGGATCATCGGCACCATAACCCCAAGCAACAGCAACACCACATATAATCATACCAGAACATGAGACAAAAGGCGTATCAAATGAGTTAATAGAACTTGCTGAATAAGGTATTTCTATCGGGCCATTGTTATCAACATTAAAGGTCCTTACAGCAACAGTAACATATCTTTCTTCCCCACAGCCTAAACCAATTGTTTCAGGATAAACAAAAACATTTTCTGGAGGATAAAATGTAACAGTGGCTCCATCTTCTGGCTGGTACCAACATGGATCATCACATGGTTCTTCTATTTCCACAGGCTCAGGGTTTACAGAAATCGCTTCGACAGGCTCTGCTGCTTGTTGCTGCTGTACATCCATTATACTGGATGGAGTAGGAGTTGCAGCATTGACTTGTGCTGCTTGTTCATTTGCGAGAGTTATTGATTCCTGAACGCTAATTAAGTCTTGTTTTACGCTATTACCACATATGTTACAATCCTCATTTACTTCTTCACCATTATTAAAAATAATATTTTTTATTTCTCTTTCTTCTAGACTTTCGTCCTCTGCTGCAAGTGGTGGAATCACTCGCACATCGCCACCACCATCATCATCGTCATCGTCATCGTCACAATTAGGATTAAACTCTTCACCAGTGCAGGCAGATTCAGTCCATACTTTAATTGTAGCAACAGGTTTAGCATGAGGATAAATTTTTTCCATGGATTTTGGATTAAAATCTTGTTCTATATGTATATCACAAAGTCCACATTCTTCCTCTTGGTTAACAGACGAGATTGTGATTACTTCTGTTTCGTTGTAATCTTCGATATTCTCGGCTATCGAAAAAGAACTTATCGAACTTAGTATAATAGCACAAAAAACAACACCTATTAGTTTACTTTTCATCATAACAAGTACCCCCTTTTGTATATATACCATATATATATTTCTCATATTATAAAAACATTTTTTATTTTTACCAAGAAAAATTGACAAATCTGCAGGTCCTTGCCCCAATTGTGGTAGCAATATAGTCCTTTGTTAAGAGCCGCTGGGGGGAATTGAACCCCCGACCTATTCCTTACCAAGGAATCGCTATACCTCTAAGCCACAGCGGCAATATTTATTTCTGCGAATACGGAAGGGCTTATTTTACTTTTTGTTAATTGGGAAGCAACTTAAATCCATTTTGCCTTTTATTTCTATTCAAATGCTTGTTTTTTTATTCGAAAAATTACAAAGTAATTGGATATTAGTTCTGCGATGGAATGAACGGAATGTTGAAGTAGACTAACAACCTCTTCCTCTTTTTTAATTTCTTTAACAATTTTTTATAAACTAAATGTTAAAAATGGGTTGAATAATAACTTTAATTAACACTTTTTGTTTAGAGTTGTTTGGAAAAATGAAGTCAGTTGACTTACCAGATGTACAATCAAGCCCCTCCAAACTAAATTTCAAACTAACTAGAGTTGGAGTAACTGGAGTAAAAAAACTAATTAATATCAAAAGACCGCACATGAAAGAGGCAAACCCTCTTGTTGTTAAAATGGACCTTTTTGTAGATCTTCCGGCGGCTCAAAAAGGAAGTCACATGTCAAGAAATTTGGAACTAATATCAGAACTTACCGAAACATACAGCCAAAAACCAGTTACAGACCTTGAGTCGTTTTGTGCAAAAATTGCAGAGTCTCTTCTTAAAAAACATGAATATGCCTCATTTTCTGAGATAAAAGCAGAAGCAGATTATTTTCTAGAACGGACCTATCCATCGGGAAAAAAAGGGTTAGAACCATATAAACTTGTAGCAGAAGCAAAGGCAAACAAAAAGGGTGAAATAAAAAAATTAATCGGCGTAAAAGTAATCGGAATGACCGCTTGTCCCTGTGCAATGGAAGTAATCAGGAAACTTGACGGCTATGATAAAAATGATGTCCCTCCAACACACAATCAACGAAACATTACAACTCTTATGATAGAAGTTCCAGGCGAAGATAAATCCGTTGATGCAAACGATTTAATTGATATTGTAGAAAATGCCTTTAGCAGCCCAACATATGCAATATTAAAACGTAAAGAAGAAGGGCAACTTGTTTTTAATGCACATAAAAACCCAAAGTTCGTTGAAGATGTTGTAAGAGATGTTTTAAGTTCAATTTTGAAAAAATATGAAAATTTGCCAGATGATGTAATGGTAGTCGTAAGAAGCGAAAGTGAAGAATCAATTCATAAACATAATGCCTCTGCAGAAAGAGTCACAACACTCGGAGAGTTAAGAAAATAGAATTCTTCTCAAAAAGCTTTAAAAGACCTTTTTAATTACTCAGGTCATGGCAAAATATAAGATAGCATGGTTACCTGGAGATGGTGTCGGAAACGACGTAATGGATGCTGCAAAAATCGTCCTTGACACAATTGGACTTGACGCAGAATACATCCCTGGAGAAATTGGTTGGGAATTTTGGAAAACTGAAGGAGACCCGTTCCCTGAAAGAACCATCGAACTTTTAAAAGAGGTAGATTGCGGTCTTTTTGGAGCAATAACATCAAAACCAAATCAGGAAGCACAAAAGGAGCTTGCGCCTGAATTAAGGAATAAAGGATGTGTATATTCTAGCCCCATTGTGCGAATGAGACAGGCATTTAACCTTCATACAAATCTACGTCCCTGTAAGGCATTTGCAGGAAATCCACTAAATTATAGGGATGACATTGATATTGTTGTCTTTAGAGAAAATACTGAAGGGCTCTATGCAGGTGTTGAATTCCACCCAGTCCCAAAAGAAGTCTTTGAAGCACTCAGCACCCATAAAAAAATGAAGAGATTTGAAGGAACAAAATTAGAAGATATTGCAATTTCAACTAGAATTTTTACAAGAAAGGCCTGTCAAAATATAATAAGACGAGGATTCGAATATGCAAAAGAGCACGAAAGAAAATCAGTAACAATCGTCGAAAAACCAAATGTCATTCGTGAAACAAGTGGACTTATGGTCCAAGAAGCAAGAAAAATCGCCAAAGAATATACTGGAATTGAACTATGGGAAACAAACGTTGATGCAATGTGTATGTGGCTTGTAAAAAATCCACAAGATTATGACGTTTTAGTTTCATCAAATATGTTTGGCGACATCATTTCAGATCTATGCGCCCAACTTGTTGGAGGTCTTGGGTTTGCTGCCAGCGGAAATATCGGCGATAAACTTGCAGTATTCGAGCCGACGCACGGCAGTGCTCCAAAATATGCAGGGCAATACAAGGTAAATCCAATTGCAATGATTCGTTCAGTAGAATTAATGCTTGACTGGCTTGGCGAAAAAGAAGACGGCAAAAAACTTGAGACAGCAATTGCAACAGTTGTAAAAGAAGGCAAAGTAAAAACATATGACATGGGTGGCAATAATACAAGCCTTGAGGTTGCAAAAGAAATCGCAAAAAAATTTGAAGAACAATAAAACTTCAAATTTCATTTTTTATTTTTCAACATCTAACCTAGAAACATCTTTAAATAGAAATCTGTTACCCGAAACCGAATCGGAGGCTTGATTTATGACAGATAAAAAGAAAGTAATTATAATGGGCGCAGCAGGCAGAGATTTCCACAACTTCAATGTTTACTATAGAGACAATGAAGATCATGAAATAGTGGCGTTCACCGCAACCCAGATTCCAGACATACACGGAAGGAAATATCCAAAGGAACTTGCAGGCAAACTATATCCAAACGGAATATCGATATATCCAGAAGAAGATTTAGTTAAATTGATAAAAGAAAATGATATTGATGAAGTTGTTTTTGCATACAGTGATTTACCATATCCGTACGTCATGGAAAAATCGGCGATTGTAAATGCAGCAGGTGCTGATTTTATCCTACTTGGACCAGACAGCACTCAGATTAAATCTAGTAAACCATTAATCGGTGTTTGTGCAGTAAGGACAGGATGTGGAAAATCACAAGTTTCAAGAAAAATCTTTGAAATATTGCAAAAGAAAGGACTTAGGGTTGCTTCAATTAGACATCCAATGCCATATGACAAGGATCTAAACATGCAAACCTGCCAGAGATTTGCATCTTATGACGATTTAGACAAATACAACTGTACAATTGAAGAACGCGAAGAATATGAACCTTATATTGACATGGGTGGAGTGATTTATGCCGGTGTTGATTACGGAAAAATTCTTTCCGAAGCAGAAAGAGAAGCAGACGTAATAATCTGGGATGGAGGGAACAATGATTTCTCATTCTATAAAACAGATCTTTTGATAACAATTGCAGATCCTCACAGGCCGGGTCATGAAATCTCATATTATCCTGGAGAAGTTAATACAAGAGCAGCTGACATAGTAATCATAAACAAAGTAAATACGGCAGACAAAGAGAAAATAGAACTTGTCAGAAAAAATGTAATGAAAGTAAATCCAAATGCGAAGATAATCGATGGAATTTCATCAGTAACCGCTGACGATGCCTCACTGATCTCAGGGAAAAAGGTACTTGTCATAGAAGATGGCCCAACTGTAACTCATGGAGGCATGCAATACGGTGCAGGAACCGTTGCTGCAAAAGATGCAGGCGCCTCTGAAATAGTTGATCCAAGAGAGTTCGCAGTTGGCTCAATCATCAACACATTCAACAAATACACACACCTAACAAGTGTACTTCCTGCAATGGGATATGGTGCAAAACAAGTGAAAGAACTTGAAGAAACAATAAACAATATCGATGTTGATGTTGTTGTATCTGGCACACCAATTGATCTAAATAGAGTCCTAAAAGCAGATAAGCCCATTATAAGAGTTAGATATGAAGTTGGAACTGAGACTGCAAAAGAACTAGAAGAAATAGTAAATGATTTTACAAAA
>JAYEJG010000009.1:0-5693 GCA_034660435.1 Thermoplasmatota archaeon | reverse complement strand
AGCATTTTTTATAGCAATTGGATCCTCAGGTAAATAACTCCAATTTGTAATTTTTACTGTTCTATTTTGCCAATCGGGACATGTAGTGTTTAAAGGGTATGGAAAGTGATCTTCAGGATAAGGCCAGCATGCTTCATCGGGGACGCCATATTCTACAAGGAAATCGGTATCGTTTTCGGGATATGAACCCCACTCCATGTTTCCGCCACTGAAAAAGAACAAATGAGCCTCAGAAAGATCACATCCAAATGGATAACCGACTTCACACTGAACCATCGTTTCAAGAGCAGCAACAAGAGCAAATGACTCACAACTGTGCAACCGAATTTGATTTCGTATTGGAGTTGTAAAATCGACACCGTCGATGTCACGCCAACTAAAATATGATGGTAAATCATCAGAGGTTTCACAGATACGTGTTTTTTCTTTATCTAATTCTTTCATCGTTGACACACAGTCATTCACACACGCCCCCAAAGACACTAAAGAACTCAATGAAAGAAGCATTGTAAAAATCACAAAGACTGTTATTTTTTTGTTCATTTATTTTCCCCAGTACAATAATACTGTAACGGAACCCACAATATATAATTATTTTTCATCTTTTATTAAATCTCTAGATAATTAGTGGCACCTTTGGGTGAAACTAGGTTTCTTAGATGTTATTAACCAGACAAGTAACGGCATAATTGTAAAAGATATTAGTTGGTACAAATATTTAGTTCTCTATATTTTGCTTATGTTGAGAACGCTGGGGAAGGGATTTGAACCCTTGAGGTGTTGCCACCAATGGTTTTCGAGACCATCGCCGTGGGCCGGGCTTGGCTACCCCAGCAAGAGACAATCTTGTCAAAAGCTTAATCAAAGACTTTTTTATATGGATATCGATTCAGGTGAAAGTTAAAGTAAAGCTCTTAAGAACTGGAGAAATAAAAGAAGTTGAGATTTTAGAAGGATCGCTAGTCAAAGATTTACTAGCAAAAATCAATATTAAACCAGATACATCAATAGTAATGATCGGAGAAAAACCCGTTCCAATAGATGAATGTTTAAACGGTGACGAAGAGTTGACAATAATACAGGTATCATCTGGCGGATAAAAAATTATTTTGCTCCCGTAGTGTAGCGGCCAATCATCATGGCCTCTCGAGCCATAGACTCGGGTTCAAATCCCGACGGGAGCATACCATTCGTTAATGTAATTAATTCATAAAACACATCAATTTTTTAAGCCTTATTTAAATTAAGATAGCACATCTTTAACACATATCTTTACTAGTTCTTCTTTTGACTTAGTTGCATCAACTTTTAAAAAACGCCTACCTCTTGCAAGTTTCAAATAATTCTCATGTACCTTTTTTAAAAAAGATACTTTCTCGAAAGGTATTAAATTGTCTCTAGTTTGTATGCGCTTTATGGATTCCTCTGCATCAATGACAAATAAATACGTCCTATCAGGAGTAATTACTCGATCGTTTGAAAGATCTTTCAACCAGTCCACAGGGTTTTTTACAATATCTTCCATTTGCGCCCCTTGGTAAGCATAAGTTGACTCAGAATACCGATCGCACAAAACAATTTTTCCCTCATCAAGCCACTTTTGAATCTGTTTACAATGTTCAATTCTGTCTGCGATAAAGATAAATGCCGTTACAAATGGATCGGTTTTTGTTTCTATGCACCTTTGCACATTTTTTCCAAGAGATGAATTTGTTGGTTCTCTAGTCAAAACTACATCATAACCTCCTGATTTTAGTTTTTTATAAACTAATTCTGAAATTGTAGATTTTCCTGAGCCGTCGATTCCTTCAAATGTCACAAAATGTTTCATTTATTGTTTTTCTCCTGTCTCCATCTAGCCTTATAATAACTTAAAGGATGACTTGTTCTTTTACATAGACTATCTACTTTATCCACGGGACAAATTCCATAAGTCCTCATTTTGGCACAACTAGGGGCTTTATATTGAGTTGACGATGTTTCTCCTTTGATATGCTCCACCTGATATCTTGTCCTTTCTTCTTCGTAATCTGGTGCAGTGCTAAAGAGTTTGAGTATGTCATTTGTCGATAATTTTAGCGAGTTTAAAAAGGCAACAAGAGCAAATCTTCCCATGTGTGGGACATTCTCTCCCGCCTGTATTGCAGCAAGTATATATTTTATACATGGTGGAAGTTTGTCTACATCCAACCTTCCAACAGGAGCTGCTTCGATCTCTTTCCTATGCATTAAAACAGTATTTTGAATTCTTTTTATATCTGATGAAAAAGTTTTAGAAATTTTACTGTTGCATTTTCTATTGTCAAGTTCATAGTTTATTCTTTCTCTCAATGCTTCTTGGATTAATCGTGCAAGACTTTTGTAGGAAATCCTCACATAGCCGTTTTTCATCTCACGATTTATCATCTTCCACTCTTTATATCTAGTCGGAGCGTTATGAAGATAATCTGTAAAATGAATGCTTATTTTTCCCGAATCTTCAAAATAATACACCCTTAGATTGAACTCTTTAGCAACTTCCATTAGAAAATTAATAGGTTCATTTATTAGATTTCTGTATGCTCTAACAGCTTCACCAAGAGCATATCTCCTCTTGAAATATGCATCCCCAATACAAACTGCAGCCATCCTTGCTATTGGGTATGACAAAAGTTCCATAATACATTCTGTATCTGTTACAAAAGTACGACTTCCCGAATCACGATTATTAAATGCATTATCGAGTCGCTCTACACCAACAACTCTTGCCCTTTCATATACAGGATCATCCAATATTTCTGCAACAGAGAGATTGTTTTCTTTAACATAATCTTTTGAAGCATCTAAGAATGGATATTTTGCAAGTATTGAAAGCCCCGCCATGTTACGCACCAATATCTAACTGGCAATCATTAATGAATTTTACCTTTGAAGAAAATTCGGCATTTTGACATTTTACCACAATAAATATATAAAGAGGGATTGACAGAAACTACCACGGTGGGTAGCATAAAGGAGAGTGCAAATACGAATAATGAAGAATATGAAAATCCAGATGAAGAGTTAAGTTTTGTTATTTGGAAAGCAGGATTAAATAAAGAGTTAATGTCCTTTTGGAAATCAATTGAAAAATGAACGACAGGTTAATTATCAAGTAACAAAATTTTCGTTGATTTAACTCTTAGTAATATTTCCTTTACCTGTATCTGTTGATTTCGTCCCGTAGTTTTTTTGCTTCATTTTTTGATTTCTCTGCAAAATCTTCTTCAGCACCAGCATAGATTATTCCACGAGATGAGTTAATAATTGCCATTTGGCCTTTGCTATTCACACCATTCTTAACTGTTTTTTCAACATCCCCGCCCTGCTTGCCAACACCAGGAATAAGAATTGGGATATCATTTCCCAAAATTTCTCGTATAACTCTAAGTTCCTTTGGGTATGTTGCACCAACAACAGCTCCGCAGTTTCCATATTTATCCCATTTTTTGATTTTCTTTGCAACGTATTCATAAACCGAAATGTCGTTTGATTTTATATCTTGAAAATCACCTGCAGAGGGATTGGACGTTCTACACAAAATAAAACTGCACTTGTCTTTATACTCCAAAAAGGGTTTTACTCCATCTATTCCGAGATAGGGAGTTATCGTTACCGCATCTGCATTTAATGTCTCAAAAAGACTTTGAGCGTATTTTTTTGCAGTATTTCCGATATCATTTCGTTTTCCATCAAGAATAACAACGATATCTTTTGGAATGTACTCTATTGTTTTTTCCAATAGTTCAAAGCATTCTTTGCCAAATACCTCGTAAAAAGCCATATTTAATTTATATGCACAAACTAAATCCTTCGTCGCATCAATAATTGCCTTGTTAAAATCAAATAATGGCTTGTTGCTCTCTTCAAACAAAAATCTTGGCACTTTTTCTTTGTCAATGTCGAGTCCAACTGAAACCAGACTGTTGTTCCTTTTAGTTATTTTTGAAAGTTTATCTTTGAAATTCATAACGTACCCAACGTTAATAGCGCTTTATATATAAAAATGGAATCTAGTTAGTTATTTAATTAAGTTGCAATTATGTAATTTTAAATGAAAGTAATTTACGGAGTATGTTCATGGGGACTTGGCCATGCAACAAGGTCTTTGCCAGTAATCAGAAAATTAATAGATGAAGGAAATGAAATAACTATCATCTCTCATGACAGAGCGTTAAATCTCCTAAAAAATGAGCTCGGGGAAAACATAGACTATATTGACATTCCAGATTACCCCATGCTTCTTTCAGAAAATGCCAGACAGTTCATGGCAAAAAGTATGATTTATTGGCCAAAATTTATTGGAGGAATGCAAAGAGGACTTAACAAGCTTACAAAAATCTTGGAACATAAAAGATGTGACAGGATCATCTCTGATGCCAGATATGAAATTTATAGTCGCAAAATTCCATCATTTTTTATGTCCCATCAGATAAGGATAATGAATCCACTTAGAATCAAAATGCTTGAAACTGGAAGCGAAATTTTTAATTTGTTCTTCTTTAAACGCTATGCAGGAGTTATAGTTCCAGATTATAAAGAAGATGACTTATCGGGCGATCTTTCTCACAACCTTAAAAAAATCGATGAAAAAAAAATTCACTATGTGGGCGCACTTTCAGATTTTAATAAAAAAGATGTTAAAAAAGACATTGACTACCTGATTTCAATAACAGGCCCTGAACCTCAAAGAAGCATTTTCGAAAGAAAAATACTTTCTAAAGTTGATGACCTAGATGGAAATATTGTAATCACTCTTGGAAAGTCGGAGAAAAAGAACAATATAAAAAACAAGAACATCAAAACTTATTCTTTTGTTTCAAAGGAAGAGCGAGAGGATCTTTTAAACAGAGCGAAACTTGTGGTATCACGGAGCGGATATTCAACAATACTAGATCTTGCGGTAATTGGTACAAAGGCACTTATGGCCCCAACTCCAGGACAAATTGAACAGGAGTATTTAAGTCAATATCACAATGAAAAGAGGACTTTCTATTCGGTAAACCAAGAAAAAATTGATTTAATAAGAGATTCAGAAATTGCAAAGGAATATTCAGGAGTTAAAAGAAAGTGTGATGTAGAAAACACTGTTGAAAGTATAATTGAAATAGTCAATTCAACTGAAAAAGGACCTTTCAAATAGATTTTATAAGGTAAAGAGTAATATATTATTGCCAAATACCGTGAGAAGATGCAAGTTGGCCCTGCAACGAAATTAAAGAGTTTGTTCAGCAACTGGACTTTTCTTTTATTGCTAGTCACGGCTCTCGCAATATTTTTAAGATCACTTCCAGCTTGGACTAATGCCGCATGGGGTTGCGATTTTGGTATATACTATGGACTTACAAACTCATTTGTTCAAAATGGAGAATTATTCAATGAATACTACGGATGGGGCGGCTCTTATCAATACTTCCCGGTATTGTATGCCATAACTGGTGTTGCTCATTGGGTCACTGGAATAGATGTGCTTATTATCATGCCAAAGGTTGCCCCCATTTTTGGCGGTCTTTCAATAATGGTTTTTTACTTTGTTGTACGTGAATTGATAGGTAACAAAAAAATAGCTATGCTTTCCAGTCTGTTTCTTGCAGTACTGCCATTCCATGTCTATCAGACAAGCCATGCATCGCCTTTGACAATGGGACATTTCTTTATGATACTTTCAATATATT
>JAYEJG010000008.1:0-5814 GCA_034660435.1 Thermoplasmatota archaeon | reverse complement strand
TTTGGTTTTTTTACGATTATTTTCTTATTGCTAAGCTCCCCTGCAGTTTTCATTTAAAGGCCTTACTTGTTTTTATCAAAATAATCTTTTATGCTCCTAGGTATCTCTTCGTCTTTAAAATATCTCCCTTTTTGTTTTTTGTAGTAGTCATCAATGTTTTTCGGTTCCCAGTTTTCCCCCTTCTCCTTTCCTTCTTTTAATGCCCTTCTCTTGTCACAATTTGCTCCAATAATTATACCAATCCCCAATCCACCTATCACTCCAATTATTATTGCTGCTGCAGCAAACAAAATCAAATCAGATAGATCAGAAAACATGTATCTCCAACTTTCAACGTCTATTTCAGGGATTCCAACATATCTTGATGAGGTTTCTCCAACAGTTAGGTTAGTAAAGCTTAATGCGCCGGCAATAATATTACTGTACTTATAATACTCAAGAGCACTGTCAAATGCAGATTCATTCACGAGACTTTCTGCATATTCGTAGTAGCTTACTGCAAGTACTGGTTCGATCCCCATATTTCTGCTTTTTGCAATACTGTTACCAGCACTTTCACGTGATCTGTTAATTTTTCCTTCCGCGTCATCGTCGATGTTTTCAATTACAAGATTTGCTTTTACAAGTGCCTCTAACGCTTCAAATAATGCCGCTGCTGGGTATCCCTCATCTAAATTGTCCTGAGCAGATTCCAAAAGAGATTCCGCTGATGAAAGTCCGCTTGACGACTGTCCAACTTCGTTTAATATAACACCAGAATAGGTAATGGATTGTCGTGCGTCTTCAATATATTCTGCAGCAAGAGTTTCCAGTTCTGTAGTGTTTGACCAACCAGTGTCATCAAAGTCAGATGAAATTCCAAGCCACCATCCGATACTGTCACTTCTCTCTATTGCAAATGCAATTTCATACAGAGCTGTTAGATATCCGCCTTTGTTATAATTGCCCAAAGCCTCCAAAAGATAAGAATTCGCCTCAGAAACTCTTTTTTGTGCAGCACCTACACACTGCAAAGATACAAGACCGTTAATTTCGGCGTTTTTTGCTTCTTCGCTTTTATTTTCCCATAGAGAGGTTGCATTTTCAAGAAGATTTTCAATGTATTCTCCTCCTCCATCTGAACTAAGATATTCAGTTGCGTACAATACAAAACGTGAATCAATTAACGATTGAAATGATTTGCTTGTGCTCGAGTAATATAAACCCTGGTCATACCAGGCACGTGATTCTCCTAGTCTTGTTTCTCCATCGTTTAGAATGTCTACGATGTCATCTAGTTGACTCCTATAATATGGATATACATCAATAACTGACAAATTTGAAAATATTGAGCTTGCATTTGCATAAATCCGTTCGGCCTTGTTTAAAAGTGTTGTTGCAAGAGGCTTCATTGATCCGATATAATCCTCTGTAGTAATCTTTTCAACGGATTCGGGGGCAGGAAATCCATAGCCTGTAAAATTCATTATTGCTTGGTTCGCATCTTCGACTTCAATTACTTCGATGCCATATTCTTCCAATGCATATTCTGTTACACTATATTGAACGGGTTTAGTTACGGACCAACCGTTTTCTTTAACTTTTTCATACGTTGTGCATATATCTTGTCCTTTCGGAATTAGAAATCTTTTTGCACCTACAGAACTTGCAGCGTCAATTTTTTGAGGAATACCCCCTACAGGTCCTATACTTCCATCGGGGTTGATCATTCCAGTCATAACAGTTTCACTTGAAATGTCCCATTTTTCAAGTAAAGCAATCGTTGCAACAGTCATTACTCCTCCTGCAGAAGGCCCACCAATAATCGGTGCGTTAGTCCGTACGACAAAGAAAAAATCATAGTTGTTTGCATCAATTCCATCTGCCTTTACAAGTGCACTTGCAACTTTTACTGAAAGTCTTGCTGATCCCTGCATATCAATTTCTGTAAGTGGTAAGGTGTCGACAAACACTCTCCCGCTTCCATTACCTTGAATTGTAACAGTTATTGTTGAAATCACCCCAACATATCCATCAATAGTACTTGCGACTGCGGGAGCATAAACAGTTACATTGCGATACATCATATCTATGCTTTCTTCATATATCGTGCCTGGGGATGTTTTTGCTATTGAGATGTTACAAGACCCAACTATGCATATTAGAATTGTGACTGTAATTACTAAAGCTTTCTTTTTCATAGCTATCTCCTAACGTGTTGTAACACATATGTTAGACATTAAGCCGTATACTGGAATACTATTAAAAAATGTTTTGAGTGTGATGAAAGGAGACAACAAACTCTCAGAGATAGTGCTTTTTCGAATAATCTTGCCCTTCCTTTCCCAATATGCTTAAGTAGGGTTATTAGATAGCACTCCACATCTTGGCATGTTTAAATATGAAATCTAGAATATACGAAGATTTGTAAAATGGAGGCAAAAAATGGTCCAACTTCATGAAATGATATTAAGAGATGCCCACCAGTCAATGCTTGCAACCCGTATGAGAACCGAAGATATGTTGCCTATTTGTGATAAACTCGATCAAGTAGGATACTTTTCGATGGAAGTATGGGGTGGAGCAACATTTGACGTATGTATCAGATATTTGAATCAATGCCCTTGGGAAAGAATCCAATCCCTTAAAAAAGCAATGCCAAACACTCCAATGCAGATGCTTGAGCGTGCAATGAATACTGTTGCATACTGGAATTTCCCAGATGATGTTGTTAAAAAATTTATCTATCTTGCAAAGAAAAATGGTGTTGATTATTTCCGTATTTTTGATGCATTAAACGATCTTCGAAATATGGAAACACCAATGAAAGCAGCAAAAGATGAAGGGGCACACGTACAAGCATGTTTAAGTTACACAATTTCACCTATTCATACAGTTGATTATTTTGTCGAAAGATTCCAAACCCTTGAAAAAATGGGTGCAGACAGTCTTTGTATAAAAGACATGGCTGGAATGATATCTCCACAAAGAGCATACGACATCATAAGAGGAGTAAAAGACGCAGGAGTGAAAGTACCAATAGATCTTCACAGCCACAGTACAAGTGGTATGACTGGAATGGCATATCAAAGAGCAATTGAGGCTGGTGTAGATATTGTTGATACTGCAATGTCTCCAATTTCTGGAGGAACTGCAGCACCAGCAACTGAATCAGTAGTAGCAGCTCTTCAAGGAACAGAATGGGATACGGGATATGATTTAGAGCTTTTAATTGAAATTAGAAAATATTTCCTTGACATTTGGCATAAATATAGACACTTACACAGATTTGATGCATTAAAAGTTGACCCAAGCGTCACACTTCACCAAGTCCCTGGTGGTATGCTTTCAAACCTTATCTTCCAACTTGAAGAACAAGGAGCACATGGAAAATACCGTGAAGTTTTAGCTGAAATAGAAAAAGTTCGTAAAGAACTCGGTTATCCTCCACTTGTTACACCAACAAGTCAGGTGGTAGGAGTTCAAGCAGTAATGAATGTGCTTCACGGGAGATATAAAGTTGTTACAAAGGAAACAAAGGAATACTGTAAGGGAATGTATGGAAAGCCTCCCGCACCGATTAAACCGGAAATCATGAAGAAAGTCCTTGGATCAAAATGGAAAGATGAAGTAATCGACTGCAGGCCAAGTGACCTTTTGAAACCAATGTGGTCACAAAGAAAATCAGAATTAAAAGAACACGCGGATATCGAACTTTCCGATGAAAACGTAATGACATATACAATTTACCCACAAGTCGGTCTTAAATTCTTACAAGGAAAAGCACAACCAGAATTCAAGTCAGATGACTTACCACTTCCAATTGACCATCAATTAATACGCGGAATGATAAAACAGAGCTTCCCAGAACACAAACAACTATGGCTAGAAGATGTTGCACCAGAAGAAAGAGCTGGCCCAACACAAATACCAACCGAATTTGAAGTCGAAGTCGACGGTGAACCATTCGAAGTCAAAGTAAATCCAACCGGCGGATTTATGGCAGCAGGCACAGGACCAACTACTGTCGGTGGAAAACCAAAAGATGTTGAAGGTGGCGTTAAATCAAACATGCAAGGAACCATTCTTTCAGTCAAAGTAAAAGTTGGTGATAAAATCAAAACAGGCGACATTGTTGCAACAATTGAAGCAATGAAAATGGAGCAAGAAATCAAAGCAGAAAAAAATGGGGAAGTAAAGGAAATCTTCATAAACGAAGGCGATCCAGTTGCAAATGGCGACCTTCTTATGCAATTACTATAAAGCAAAAATTGAGGTAATATAATGCTTAGCAAAGTACTAATTGCAAACCGTGGAGAAATCGCGGTTCGTATAATGAGGGCATGCAAAGAACTTGGCATTGATACAGTTGCAGTTTATTCTGATGCTGATGCAAAAGCGCTCTTTGTAAAATATGCTGATGAAAAATACAACATTGGCCCAGGCCCTGCAAGCCAAAGTTATTTACAAAAAGATAAAATAATTGATGTGGCACTAAAAGCTGGTGCAGATGGAATTCATCCAGGATATGGTTTTATGGCAGAAAATGCAGAATTTGCATCAATGTGTCATAAAAATGGAATTGAATTCATCGGACCTCCTGTTTCTGCGATGGAGCTCATGTGCTCAAAAATCGACTCAAAAAAGTCGATGATTGAGGCAGGAGTTCACGTTGTACCAGGTGTTACAGAAGCGATTGCCGATCATGAGCGTGCAAAGAACATTGCTTATGAAATAGGATATCCAGTTATGCTAAAAGCATCGGCTGGTGGCGGCGGTATCGGAATTCAACTGGTTGAAAATGAGAAACAAATGGAAAAAGCACTTGCTTCAGTTAAACAACTTGCAAAAAACAGTTTTGGTGATGATGCTGTTTTCATCGAAAAATATATTGATGATCCACGTCACATCGAATATCAAGTAATTGGTGATAAAAAAGGAAACACAATTCATCTTTATGAAAGGGAATGTTCAGTACAAAGAAGACATCAAAAACTCGTCGAAGAGACTCCAAGTTGTGCTCTAACCCCCAAACTTCGTGAAGAAATTGGCGAGCAAGCTGTTCTTGTGTCAAAAACCGCAAAATACTACAATGCTGGAACTTGTGAATTCATGTTTAAGGATGGAGAATACTTCTTTTTGGAGATGAACACACGTCTTCAAGTGGAGCATCCAATTACAGAAGTAACAACTGGTGTAGATTTGGCACGTGAACAACTTCGTGTCGCATCAGGTCTTGAGTTGGAATATTGTCAAGAAGACATAAAACCAAGAGGGCATGCAATTGAATGTAGAATTAATGCCGAAGATCCACTCAATAACTTTATGCCTGCGCCAAGTAAAATCGTAAGATATGCAGAACCAAGCGGTCCAGGTGTAAGAGTGGATTCTGGTGTTTACCAAGGATTTACGATTCCGCCATTCTATGACTCGATGATGGCAAAACTAATCATTTGGGCTGAAGATAGAAACAGGTGTATTGATAGAACCAAGCGTGCACTTTGGGAATACCAGATAGGTGGCGTGAGGCACAACATAGCATTCCATCAAGTAGTTATGGACAACAAGCAATTCGTAGAGGGAAATTATGATACAAGTTTCATTCCACGATACAAAATCCTCGATCAGGTGGTTGAACATGTTAAGCAGATGAAAGCTTCTTCATCTGCCCCTAAAACTGCTGCTGCGATGGCTGCAGTTCAAGCGGTAATTATGGCTGCAAATGGCTCTAATATTAAAAAATGAAAGAAGAAAATTTTGTAGAAAAAACTCTTAATTTTTCTAAGAACCTAGATGTGAGTTTAATAAAAGATTTTATTGTTTTTGACGATCTCT
>JAYEJG010000007.1:0-5848 GCA_034660435.1 Thermoplasmatota archaeon | reverse complement strand
CCAAGTTATCAAAATGCGAGGTACAAGACATAGTAGAGTAAAATTTGCAATGGATATCTCATCTAATAATGGCATCAAATTGGCCCCATTACTAAAATCCAGACTGCCATAAACTACATCTTTTACACTGAACAGCATATATTACAAACAAGCACCATATAATTGGATTAACTGCGTCCTCAAATTCTATCAAACTTTGAAAGGGGAAAACACGATAAAACCAGCAAACCCAAAAATACTTTTGTCTCATATAAAGACGTTACAAGAGAACAATGGGCCAAGCCGGAATTGAACCGGCGACCTCCGCGTTGTAAGCGCGACGTCATAACCCCTAGACCACTGGCCCGCTGTTTTAGGGGTGAAATATAGTTAGTATTTTAGTATTTTGCTATGCAATTATATCATGGAACGCTATGGCAAATATCAGCATAACACTTTGCATTCATAAATTCAAATAATTGGAAATCAATTTTAGCAATTCTAATCAGGTAAAATACAACCTTTGAAATATACGCAATAATTATAAGAAACAATCCATACTCAGTATAAATTTACAGTGAATTAGATGAAATTAACTCCGCAAACACTATACACAAATTTACTAGAAAAATTTGGAAATCTAAACTGGTGGCCGATGGATAGAGCATACCATGAAAAAAATGGTAGTGACCCTAGGTTCGAGATCATAGTAGGTGCAATACTTACTCAGAATACGGCTTGGTCAAACGTAGAAAAAGCACTAACGAACCTCAAATCAAAAAATGCACTTGATATAAAAAAAATAATAAAAATCGACATAAACAGTTTACAAGAAATAATAAGGCCATCCGGCTTTTTTAACCAAAAGGCAGATCGTGTTAAAAATATTGCATTATATTTACATGATAATTACGATAGCAGCCTGAATAAGTTCTTTGACAAAGACCTTCACAAGCTTAGAAATGAACTACTCTTACTAAATGGCATTGGTCCAGAAACTGCAGACTCTATACTCTTGTATGCTGGAAACATGCCCATTTTTGTTGTAGATGCATATACAAAACGGATCTGTAAAAGATTACCACTCGACACAAACATCTCTTATGAGGATATCCAGAACTATTTTCAAAAAGATCTCTGCAGAAAATACCATGATAACGAAATTACACAAATCTACAAAAGACTTCACGCACAAATTGTGATGCTGGCAAAAAACTATTGTAAAAAAAAGCCGGAATGCGCTAAATGTCCATTAAAAAATAACTGCACATTCAAAAAGAGTTTATTTCAATAATTCCTCAACTTTGTTGCTTACAATTTCTGCTGGTATATCAGGTAACGAAATAAGCTGCGTTGTTCCAAGATGACCTTTGCCTGATGCTTTTATGGTCACAAAACCCGCACTTTCAATTTTCTTAAGATAATTCCAAAACATTGTATGTGACCGGGGTTTCTCACCATATTCTTCACAAGTAACAGCATATGTTTTTTCAGCATTGCCAGTGTTGACGTAAGCAGTACCATCTTTTTTTAGCCTTTTGGCAACAGAATGCAAAGTAAGCAGTTGATGACGTTCAAGATTACGAAGTTTTGATTCGGTCACAACAGAATAAGTCTCTGCTTTTGCCGCTCGGACATGTTCTGGTGTAACAATGTCAACATGTTGATGGTCTGCAGCAATACCTGCTTTCCAAAGTAGCTCTATTGCAAAACGTGCATCGCCCCATTCAGATGCAATATCTGATATAAGATCTGCACAACCGTTCTCAACTATACCTGTACGAAAAGCCAGTTTCATGCGTTGTTGCACAATATCATATAGCTCATTGCGGGTGTACTTATTCAAAAGGAGAACATTACTCCGTTTGAAAGTGCTAAGCGAAGCCGAATCCAACATTGGGATAAGGTCTTTCTGCGATATGAGAATTAAAGAAACAGGGACTTTATTCATTGAGGATTCATCCGAAAAACGTGTCAAGCTATAGATAAGATTAGAGCCCTTTTTTTGCAGGAGTGCATCGGCTTCGTCAAGCACTACAAGCAATTGTGCATCTTTTCTTTGTAACTGTTTCCTGAGTACCCCAAGCATTTCCTGAACTGAAAAACCACGATCTGGGAAACGTGAGTCGAAATAGTTTAGGATACCAAGAAGTGCCATCGCATCCTTTGATCGTTTTCTACAATTTATATGGACATACTCGATTGTTTTTCCCTGTTCTCTCGCAATTTTTACAATAGAACTACAAAATTTTTTTGCAATAACGGTTTTTCCTGTCCCCACAGGGCCCCTAATTACAGCATTTTGTGCCACTCCAGATAACAATGGTTTGAACATTTGAGCAAGAAATTTAAGAGGTTCATCTCTATGCAGAATCTCTTCTGGAACGTAATTAAAATCAAGAACATTAAGATCTTTTATTACAGATGAAGAAAGCAATTCATCTTCTATAATGTTGCTCATCACAGCACGTATATGCTCCCTATGTTAAAACTTTATCTTTTGGAAATATAGTAGTGGCAGAATTATTTTAGAATAAATATTATAGGGTGAAAGACCATTCAATTCTTGCAATGGGCAATTTTTCAACGACAACGGAATCACTAGAATTTCTAAAAAATAGATTTAAAGAATATTATAAAAAAAGTAACATTGAGCTTCCAGATCGTTTTGGAAAACGTGAATTTGCATTTGTATTCTTTGGTGGAAGAGGCATGTATAGGCACCTTTCATTCGACAAAAAAAGAACTTTTTCAAATTTTGTAAAAGAAAAAAGTCCCGCACATGCCTATTATTCTACAGCATACTATCAAAAACCAGATGCATCCACAATGCAAGAAAAGGGGTGGATGGGTGCCGAATTGATTTTTGATTTAGATTCAGACCACCTTCCAAACGCAGAAAGATATTCATATACGCAGCAATTAGAACTTGTAAAAGAAGAATTTAAAAAACTTGTCAATGATTTTCTGATTTGTGATTTTGGTTTTGATGAAAAGCATCTTGAACTTTACTTCAGTGGTGGAAGAGGATACCACTGTCACGTAAAAGACCCGAAAATTATGTGTCTTGGCAGCAATGAAAGAAGAGAAATTGTTGATTATATAACTGGAAGGGATCTGATAGAGTCGGTACTATTCCATGAACAAGTAACAAGCACAATGAAAATTAGAGGGAAAACAGTACCTACCAGTAAAACACTAAAAATGCCAAAGCCAACAGAGGCGGGATGGAGAGGGCGAATTAGCAGAGGAATAATTGAAATTGTAAGTGAAATAAAGAACAGCAAATACCCCATAGAAAAATTAAAAGAGTATGGCGTAAAAGAAAAAGAAGCGGAAAAACTACTTACAGATTTGTCTGAGGAAAGAATTAAAAGGATAAAGGAAGGAAACCTTGATCAAACAAAAACAATTAGAAGGTTTTTCCTAAACAACGCCCTTAGAAAAACTGCTGTTATGATGGGTGCAGGGGAAACAGACGAGCCAGTTACTTGCGACGTAAAAAGGCTCATTAGACTACCTGGCTCCCTTCATGGAAAAACAGCCTTCAAGGTTACAAAAATAAATATTGACCAGTTAGATGACTTTAATCCTTTGACTGATACAATAGCAATATCAGATAAAAGTGTGGAAATAGAGCTAGATGTGCCTTTCCAAATTGAACTGAAAGGAGAAAAATTTGATTTAGAAAAAGGAAAACAAGATGTTCCCACATATCTTGCCACGTTTTTGATAGGGCAAAAAGTTGCAAATATAGTTTAGTTTTCAAGCAAAAAGTCAAGAAGAACCTTGTTGAAAAACTCTGCTTGTTCCAAATGAAAGCCGTGACTTGCACCTTCTACTTTTACAAGTTTTGCTTTTGGAATTTTTTCTACAAGAAGTTCTGATGCTTCTACAGGTATCAATTTATCGTTTGTGCCTGTAATAACAAGTGTTTCAGCTCGTATTAAATGTAACTTATCAACGGTATCATGAAGGCGGATGGCTCTCGTTTGTTTTATAAAAGTTTCTAGGTATGATATGTCAGATGTGAATTCTTGTACCGTACTTTCTATCAATTTCTTATTTTCTCTTATGAATTTATCACTGTACAGCTGTTGAACAAGATAGTTAAAGACTTTTTCAATAAGCGGCCGTCTGTGCTTTAACTGCAATATATCTTCAATGTTTTTATCTAAGATGTCCTTAAATCCCTCAGATAATGCATCTTTTACCGTATCTCTTGGCTTTGCTGATGTCGAACACAAAACAAGCTTGTCAACCATGCCAGGATAGTTTATTGCAAACTCCTGTGAAACCATCCCGCCCATCGAGGAACCTACCATATGAGCCGCATTTATGCCCAAGTGCTTCAAAAGCTGCGCTACATCATCAGCCATAAGTTTTATAGTATATGGAGAAACGCTGCTGGCACTTTTTCCAATGCCCCTATTATCAAAAACTATTACCGTAAAATATTTCTGAAGGGTTGGAATCTGAAACATCCATGTCCTGTTATCAACTCCAAGTCCAGCAATAAAAAGAAGCGGCTTTCCGTTTCCTACAGTATTAAAATGTATCTTTACGTCGTTAATATTTGCAAAAGGCATTTGTTGTTACACCCACTGGGTGTGAATTACAACTTTGCTTATAAAACTATAACTCAAAATTTATTTAATCTAGAGATCAATGCAATATCTGAAAATGGATGAAGAAGAAATAAATTATAGAGTTTTAAGAAGAATCCAGCAAACTGAAAAAGCATCTCCAGCAATATCCAATATACATTCTGATTTTTACGGCGACCTACAAAATTATATCTCTTCTATAAAAGAAAGACTCTCAAATGAAGACTCTGAAAATAAACAGAAACTTCTTATCGACGAAATAAAAAATACTAAAAAAATTGCAACAAGTATTTATGAACAACGAGAAAAAAAGATACTACTTGCAGCGACATCTAAGACACGAGGCGGAAATCCAAATCTAAAAAATCTTACACCGATAGAAAGAAATTTATTTGACTCCGTTCTCGAATTGATGATTAAATCTCGGATCAAAGTTTTTGAGGGAGATGAAAACAATTCCCTTGAAAAAGGGATGACTGAAACAGAAAAGACAACAGAAGGAAACATCGAAAACAACCCGGAAGGAAACAGAATCATTTCAAACAAAAATCCTATTGTAACTGTCATAAAAGATATGCCAGAGTTTGTTGGAACTGACACAAAAAATTACAATTTAAAAAAAGGAGACGCCTTGTCAATCCCTAAAGATATGGAAGAGATGCTTTCAAAAAGAAACATTGTGAAAGAGATTAAAAGCCGAACATAAAAACACCAATATTTTAACAATATCATCTGTTGACTAGCAAATTAATAATATATCTGCTATAGTGTCATTAAAGAGGCGGTTTATTGTATATGGGTGCCCCTCTACGCAATTTATGTAGTTTTTTCCTATTTCAGGCATTACCCTATAATCAGTATTTATCTCAAAATAAACAGTTCCATTATCAACAGTATCAAACGCAATTAATTGGTACATGTTGAGTTCTTTTCCCATAATGACTTCTGCAAGAGCACACCTCAAACCTTTACTTTTTGCATTACTAATTTCGTTGCTTGCATCAGTTGACGTATCATTTTCAATAAATGCCACTACTTCCCCATATAGTGGATCATGTAATGTATATTTATCTCCCTGTTGCAACTCTTGTAGTTCAGACAAGTTTTGCTCTAGATGCTCTTTAGTGCCATTCAACTCAGATTTAACTGAATCCAATTCACTTTTTGCTATATCTAACAATTCCTTTTTTTGAGGAATAACAACTGCTGAGGAAATACAACATAAAGATAAAATTAAGACAATTAGTACTATTAATAGCAGA
>JAYEJG010000006.1:0-5973 GCA_034660435.1 Thermoplasmatota archaeon | reverse complement strand
TCCCGTTGCAGCAGATGCAACTATGCCACGTGAAAGACCTGCGCCATCACCCGCGACAAAAAAATTGGACATATTTGTTTCAAGATTCCGGTTTACTAGAAATCTCATTGAATAGAATTTTATCTCTGGTGCATATAGCAGAGTTGAATCAGAGTCGATGCCAGGTATTACCTTGTCTAACTGTTCAAGTCCTTCTAATACATTTGTCACAACCCGATGTGGTAGTGCCATAGAAATATCTCCTGGTGTTGCATTCTTAAGAGTGGGTTTAACATACGATTTTCCGATTCTATTTTCTGTTGATCGTCTTCCATTTCTCAGATCCTCAAGTCTTTGTATTATTGGCATTTTTCCACCAATTGTGGTTGCTAGTTTTGCAATTGATACACCATAAGCTGTTGTGTCTTCCACAGGTTTAGTTAAAGCAATATTTGTCAGAAATGCAAAGTTTGTGTTATCGGATTTAATACTGTTATTAGAGTGACCATTTACACTAATGTAATCTCCATAGTCTTCCATTACTACAAAACCATTGGGACAGGTACAGAAAGTTCTAACAAAATCGTCATAGGTTTTTGTCTGAATATGAAACTTAGGATCCCATGCGTATTCTATGATGTTTTCCATGACGACAGCAGGGACTTCGACACGTACTCCTATATCTATCGGTGCAAAACGTGTATTTATGCCCAATCTTTTAGCTTCTGGTATTAACCAATCTGCCCCCGCTCGGCCTGTTGCAGCAAGAACAAACCGTGTTTCTATTTGTTGGTCGTTTTCTAAGATTAGTTTGAAGCCATTGTTTGGGATAATTTGTTTTGCCTCTGTGCTTAATAAAAAACTAACTCCTTTGTCCTCTAAATAATTTTTTATCGAGGTTACAACAGGGGGTAGCATATCTGAACCTACATGACGTTGTGGAATAGGAATAAATTCAATGCCATGTGTTGCAGCCATTTTTTCTAGCTCTGCGGAATTTTTTCCATAAAGTTTCTTGGAAGTGCCATGTTCTAAAAAAATATTATCTATTTTTGACACCAGGTTGTTTGCTTCTTCTTTTGAAACAAAATCTTCAAGGTTTCCACCAATGTCAGATTTGAGGTTGAGCTTTCCATCAGAAAGGCCGCCAGCACCACCAAGACCACAGAGAATATTACATGGTTTACATTTCAAGCATCTTCTTATACCTGTTAGTGAGGGGCATTTTCTGTTGTTAATATCTTTTCCTTTATCGATTACAATAATGTTTAGAGATTTATTACGCACTAGCTCGTATGCTGCGAAAAGACCAGCAGGGCCTGCACCAATTACCGCTACGTCATAAAGCAATGATTTACTCTCCTTCGAATTCTACAATTGAATAGATATTCTCTCCTTTGAGTTTTTCCCTACCTTTCAAATCAGTCAATTCCACGATAAAAGCGCATTCAACGATTTCTCCACCAAGTTTCTTCACAAGGTTTCTAGCTGCTACAATTGTTCCACCAGTTGCGATTAAGTCGTCAACTATTAAGATTTTATCTCCTTTTTCTATTGAGTCTTTGTGAATTTCTATTTTGCCCGTTCCATATTCAAGCGTGTATTCCTCAGATTCAACTTCGGCAGGTAGCTTTCCTGTTTTTCTAACAGGGATGAAACCACAGCCAAGTAGATATGCAAGGGGTGCACCAAAAATAAAACCACGCGACTCAATTCCTATAACTTTGTCAATTTTCTTATCTTTGTATCTTTCATATAAATGGTCTATCGTTCGTTTTAATCCTTCCGGGTCTTTTATTAAAGTAGTAATATCTCTAAAGACGATCCCTTCTTTTGGCCAGTTAGGTACCGCTCTTATTTTTGCTCTTATTGATTCAGTCAAGATCTTTACCCCAAAAAGTGTAATCAAAAGGTTTTTTTAGTTATTTCTATTCGTTCAATGTGATGTCCGTTAAAATTGGTATTATTGGAGGAAGCGGTCTTTACAAGATGGGGATTATTGATGGTGTAGAAGAAATAAATGTTAATACTCCATTTGGAAAGCCATCAGATAAAATTACCCTTGGTAAAATATGCGGTGTAGACATTGCTTTTTTATCGCGGCATGGTAAAGATCATACAATCCCACCACATATGATAAATTATCGTGCAAACATTTTCGCGTTAAAAGAGTGCGGAGTTGAATATCTAATATCAACAGCCGCAGTTGGCAGTTTAAAAAAAGAAATTAAGCCACAAGATTTTGTAATTGCAAGTCAGTTGGTGGATAGAACTTTCAAAAGAAAAAACACTTTTTTTGAGGAAGGAATAGTAGCGCACGTGGGATTTGCAGATCCATTTTGTAAACAACTTTCTGACTTGGCATATGACGTGGTAAAGAAAGAAGGCGTTAACACACACCAGGGAACATATATCTGTATGGAAGGGCCGCAGTTTTCAACCCGTGCTGAGTCAAACCTCTATCGTTCATGGAATATGGATGTGGTTGGAATGACACTTGCACCAGAGGCAAAACTAGCAAGAGAGGCGGAAATGTGTCTATGTGCAATATCTTCTGTAACGGACTATGACTGCTGGTATGAAGGAGAAGAAGACGTAAGCGCAGCATCGGTGGTAGAAACCATGAAAAAGAACGGCTTCCACATGGCAAACGCAATAAAGAATCTAGTTCCAAAAATCAACTATGAAAGAACTTGTGAGTGCAAAAACGCACTGAGAGATGCAGTGATCACATCATCAGATCTTATTGAAAAAAATGTAAATCCACAGATAAGAAAGGTATTATTAAGAAGATTTCAATAGGTAGAATGTCACTTATGTTTTCTAATATTTATATATGAAAAAACAAAAAGTAAAAGCCATATCGTTCCTGAAAAAACTTCAGCTATAAATGAAATCCAAAAACTCATGGTAAAAAATGTTGCTGCCATTATATACAATCCAGCTGTTGTAAGACCTGCAGTATAGATATTAATAGACTTCCCACGCCACACATCTCTTAGTAGCGGTAAGAGTATGAAACCAAAAAGTAGACCAACGATGGCGATTGCAATGTCTTGCCATTGGTATCCATCTCCAAACATAGAAATTAAAATATCTTGCCACATTTGATCAACTGGAGACATATTTAGTTGATAAATCTTTTGAGAATGCGTCTTTAAATAGTTTTTTTATCATTCTCTTCACTAATTTCACATAAATAATAGGAGATGCACTGTTGCAGGTCAAAATAAACGACAATATGGTAATAAGAAAAAATCTTTATAAAATAATTTTAATAACAATATTGGTTGAATTAATCTCGATATCTATTTGATATGGAAATAAAGGTGAGTTTATGGGAAAACATAAAGATTTGATCCAAGTTATGTCAATAATATTTATTGGAATGTTCATACCCTTTTTTTGTTCAATTACAATTAATTATGGGTACGATTTATACAAAACTGCGTCTACATTTGGATATTTTCTGCTCATTTTTGGAATAGAACTTTTAGCAGTCATTTTGTATTTTTCAATAACAGGTAAAATTGCAAATAAAAAATTGGATGAATACAAATCAAACAAAGAATAACCTTTTTCTCAATGATAGATGTCATTATGTAGCAGGGAATTCCTATTTTTGTTTCTTCGGTGATTTCAACATCCCAAGCAAGGCAAGTATTGACATAATGCCTATTAAGAATACCAAAAACACTAGAACGGTAAGCTCCACACTCCATCCTAACAGGATCGGTGCGTTCATAAAATGGAACATGACAAACATTATTGGAAGGGCAATTACACCACTTAACGCTAAATCGGTAGCTGCCGGTGTACGAAATTCAGGATCTACAATACGAATAAGCATCAAACCAGTTGCTACAGTGCCCGTTTCCATACCATAAACTCCAATTGTTCTCTCAAAGGTATATTTTTTCCAAATTCGTTTTCCAAAGTAAAAGACCCAAAGTAAGGTTATAACTCCTGTAGCGGCAGCTATTGCTAATATCGGAACCGCGTAATCCAATAAAACCTTTAGACTTATTGCAGTTATGGCTGCTACTATAAGGTAGTCGACACCTATGCCCGTGATTCTACCTTGTAGTTCTCTATCAAGCAAATAATCCACTCTAATTTTTTTGAGCAATATCTTAAGCAAATACGCTATAAGAAGCCCCCAGACAAAAAAGAAGCCCCAGTACATCTCCGCGATATCTGCAGGTGTGAACAATTCTAACACTTTAAGGAAGCCATATGTCAAAAGATAAACGATTCCAACGAGTGCTACATGAAATGAGAGAGAATCTAGTGTTGCAGGATGTGTTGTATGCGTGCCTGCAACTTCATTCTGTTTATCTTTAGCAAATAAACCGGTTATAAAAGAACTTGGTATCTCCTTGCCAATAATAGATATCTTGCCTTTTCTAATGGCCCGCCCTACCAATAGTACGCCTAAAAATATTGCAAAAATAAAGCCCAACGTTGCAAAACTTAGGCCGATAGTTGCGGCGTTTGCAAAGCCAAAAACTTCCCAGGATTTACCTATGGATAATGCTTGCCCCGGTCCTTCCTCAAAACCCATTGTTACTAGAAAGCCAAACGTTGGAAACAAGTTGTATCCAAGTATGTTGAACAAAATAACAAAAAGTCCCCCTAGGGCAAACTGTAAAGCGGCCACAGATGCAATTAACAAGCCCATGCCAGTAATACTTCTTAACCCTGACAGTTTCCCGTTAGATTTACTATCATTTTTAACCCTTGGTGTTAGACCAAGTGAAATAAAAGTAATGTTGAATATATGATACACGAATGTTTCTAAGATTATTGTTCCCTCGGGTAGTATTCCAATTATTACTCCTGTTGATCGGACGGCAAGTCCCAATAAGCCTGCAATTATACATGCAGGTACGAAAAACTTTTGTAAAAAATTCATTTTTGCGCGCAGTAAAAGTCCTACCAAAAGTAAGACACTCAGTCCTCCAAAAATAATCATCGCATCAAAACTAAAAACAGACGACATATTTTCACTCACTCCTCAAAAATTATTTTTTTATGTTTTTTCAGTTTCATTTCAGGAAATTTTGGCTTGAATTTCACTCTGGCTTCTTCATCATATTTTTTCTCCCCGCCCTTTTCCTTTAAAACTTTTTTACCTTTTTCAATTTGGTTCATAACATTTGCATTCATGGTGTCAACAGTTCCCGGTGCTATTCTCATTAAAACCTTTGTTGTAAGGCCAATGCCATATGGTATCGATTCAGTCCAAAACGTTGTCCCTGGAAGGGCATCGAACCACGTTCCAATTGATTCCTCGCCTAACTTTGTTATTGGAACATGCATGGCTGCTTGTCTTTCCGGCACTGGGCCGGCATGTGCAACAATCCATTTACCATCTAAATAAACCTCAATATCTGCTTCCAAGGAAAAATAACCAAGCGCATCATACCATCGTTGCATCATTGGATCATATACTTCATCATACATTGATTGACTTTCTATTGCTGCAAACATTTTATACCGTGCTTTTATACCAGCGCATCGACAGAGGGCAACAAAAACATTGTTGATATGTATACAAGTCCCTGTACCTCTTTGCAACGTATCATAGAGCTGGTCCATTTCTATCATCTCTAGTGTTATATTACGTTTGGCCCATTCGAATGCGGCTTCGGCAAATTCATAATCTGATTTTTTAAAAGCACCAAGATGATTCGCAAGAGCTATTATTTCATGGGATCTACAGTTGCAATAAAGAGTGGGTCTGAGATATTTTTCATCCGAGTTACAATATTTCATACCTTCTTGGTATTTTGGAAGAGCTCTATATCTTCTTGTTGGTCTTTTGTACAGCGTTTCTCCAGTTGAAGGCGCACTCAATTTCTTTAAGTCGCTAAGATTTGTAAGGAGTACTTTTCCAAGTGACAGTCCACCGCCTATTATCATTTTTGTATATGTTCTGTTTGGGATGTAGCCTTTTTCTTTCATTTCATGAAGGCTTGTCATTTTTCGAGT
>JAYEJG010000005.1:0-6053 GCA_034660435.1 Thermoplasmatota archaeon | reverse complement strand
GATTGTATTAGAGCTGTGTTTAATACCCATGTTTACAGCGGTAAACGTGGGGTATTTATTTGTAATAGATTAACACACGATTTCTTTGTTGATGTTTTAGGTGTTGGTAAAAATGCTAGGAATAAAAGAATCCCATCAAGATTTATTGCGTTGCCAAAGTATAAGATAAGAGAGCTTCTTAAAGCATATTTTTCAGGTGATGGATCCGTAGAAAAAGGTAGATTACATGTCACTTGTTCTTCTGTTGATAAAGATTTGTTAAGGGATATTGGTTTACAATTGCTACGATTTGGTATTTTTTATAGGTTAAAAGAGGAGAGAAAAGAAGCAGGCGGCCTTGCAAAGAAATTTTATGAAAAAAAAGGCAAATTGCCTGTTTTCCAGTTATATTACATTTCGATTCGTTCTACTTATGCAAAATATTTCTGTGAAAAGATTGGTTTCTCACTCCAAAGGAAGCAATTGATGCTTGAGTCTGTGGTTTTAAAAGAGCGAAAACCAAGAATAGAAATATTTGGTGATTTCGCTCTTGATAATATTAAGGAGATTATCCCCATAAAGTCAAATTTCAAATATGTTTATGATGTAGAAGTTGATGGTTTGCACAATTTTCCAATTAATGACTTCGTAATCTCAAATAATTGCGACGGGGATGAGGACGGTTTAATGCTCCTCATGGATGCACTTTTAAATTTCTCTCATTCATATATTCCCGATAAACGTGGTGGTAAAATGGATTTACCACTAATCCTCACAACGCGTATTGATCCCTCTGAGGTTGATAAAGAAGCTCATAACGTTGATACTCTTGCACGATATCCCATTGATCTGTATGGGGCGTCGGTCCGTCATGAACACTCTAAAAATCTAGAAGGGATAATGGGTTTAGTGTCAGAAAGAATTGGTACTGAGCTTCAATATGAGCATTTTTGTTTTACTCACGATACAGAGGATATTTCTGGAGGTCCAAAAGAGTCCAATTATAAAACTTTGAAGACTATGATGGATAAGATGAATGCACAGCTAAACCTTGCCGCAAAAATACGGGCAGTGGATACCCCTGACGTTGCATACAAGGTTATTGAAAGACATTTCTTGCCAGATATGATCGGAAACATGAGGGCATTCAGCAAACAATCTGTACGTTGTCCAAGTTGTAACATTTCTTATCGGAGACCTCCATTACAGGGAGTTTGTCTGAAATGTGGCGGAAAATTAACCCTTACAGTTCATGAAAAATCTGTAAAAAAATATCTTGAGATATCAAAAGAAATTGCAGAGAGATACAATCTTCCCCCATACGCTCGTCAGAGGATTAAATTAGTTGAAAAGTCAATAGACTCTCTTTTTATGAGTGACAGGGTAAAAACAACAAAACTTGAGGATTTCTTTTAATTTTTTAGCATAACTTTCATATATCCACTTGTCGTTGCATATTTATAAGAGGAGTTGTTATCATGGTAGGAAATATGTTTCAGCAATTTAGTAAGCAGAAATGGTATAAATGGGCATTCTACGTAAACATAATACTATTTTTCGTTGTGGTTGTATCTATATACTTTCTAGTAATCGACTCAATAAACGCGGGTGCAAACTTGAAATCTAGTCCAACTGAAATACTTGGTGTTGCGCTTAATATTGCAAGAGACATTGGATTTTTGATTGCAGCGTTGGCTCTTATATTCTTTCAGTTCTTTAGAAATATGATGACAATTATCCGGAGATCACTATAATTAAGAAAGTTGGCGATAGGTGTAGAATAGACCGGGGAGGTAGACGTTCCCTGTAACCAGAAATCGTCTTTATGCTGGGGTTGAAACCAAGAGGCGATGTAACGAACACTTGTTGATCCATTTGTAGACGATGATACCTTGTCCTATGGGATCAGAGGTGATGGTCACGTATAATCGGAGGATTATATGTACGTCTTAGTTGCGGGAATCGGGTGAGGCACGGAAGTGAGCAGCCTTACCGCAAACTGCTGGTGCTCAAAGGGTTAACGGGGTTGAGAACGCAGATGGGCTGTCAATTCGTGGAACGTGCCCCCACTCAAGGATCTTTTATGCCCGCTAAAAATTATTAAACTAGTCGTGCATTTCGGCTTTTACAACTAATTGGGGGAATTTATACAGTGAAATTGCTGAAAGATGAGACGTTAGTAGCGAAGTGGCAAAGGTTCTTTGAAGAAAATTGCAAGTCGGCAATCGAGACTATAGCACTGGAATACCCCGAGAAAAGAAGTCTTTATGTTGATTACTGGGATATAGATAAGGCAGATCCAGAACTTGCTGAATTGTTTATTAATCAACCTTATAAGGCTATTTTTAATGCGGAGGAAGCTCTTAGAAATATTGATGTTGCAGCTGAAAATAAATTAAGACTTCATTTTAGAGTTGTCAATCTTCCTGACACAAATAAAATAATTATAAGGCATATTCGTGCAAACCACCTTGGAAAATTTTCTGCGATAGAAGGTCTAGTAAAGAAACGAACAGAAGTGAGGCCTAAGCTTCAGGTTGGTGCATTTCAATGTGCAAAATGTGGGGCCGTTATTAGAATTGAACAGGAGGAAGATATTTTAAAGGAGCCATCTGAGTGTTATGAGGATCAAGGTGGATGCGGCAGGGTTTCTTCGTTTAAACTTCTGACTAATCTGTCTGAGTTCATAGATTCTCAAAAAATAGAGATTCAAGAAAATCTAGAGGGCCTTCGTGGTGGTGCTCAACCAGAACGGATTAGTGTATACTTGGAGGATGATCTTGTTGGTGAGATAGCCCCCGGGGACAGAGTTATTGTAAATGGCATTCTGCATTCTATGCAGAGGCGACGAGGCACCTTCCGTCTTACTTCATTTAATAAAGTAATGGATGCAATTAGTGTTGAAAGCCAGGAAATGGCATTTGAAGAAGTAGAAGTTACCCCTGAAGATGAAAAAGAGATTTTGAAGATAAGTAAAGACCCAGCCATTTATGAGAAAATGACGGAGAGTATCGCACCTACGATTTATGGGATGAATGTAGAAAAGGAAGCACTGGTACTGCAGCTTTTTGGAGGATTGGCTAAAGAAATGCCCGATGGCACTCGTGTACGAGGCGACATCCATACTTTGTTTGTTGGGGATCCCGGTACTGCAAAATCTCAAATGCTTGCTTATATGGCTAAACTAGCTCCAAGGAGTGTTTACGCTTCAGGAAAGGCATCGTCTGCTGCAGGTCTTACAGCAGCTGCGGTTCGTGATGAATTTGGTGAGGGTCAGTGGACTCTTGAAGCAGGAGCTCTTGTTCTTGCTGATATGGGTATTGCTTGTATTGATGAAATTGATAAAATGGAGGAAACTGATAGAAGTTCAATGCATCAGGCAATGGAACAGCAAGAGATTTCTGTTGCAAAGGCAGGCATTAATGCTACATTAAAAGCCCGATGTTCAATTCTTGCTGCTGCTAATCCCAAGCTTGGTCGTTTTGATGAGTTTATGCCGATGCATGAACAAATAAACATGCCGCCCGCTCTAATTTCCCGTTTTGATTTGATTTTTTCCATTCTTGATAAACCTGATAAACCAAAGGATACGGATCTTGCAACCCATATTTTGCTTACCCATAAAGCTGGAGAGGTTGCTGAGAATATTATAAAAACTAAAAAATCAAAACATACTAAAAAAGAAAAAGATAATTTGATGAAAATTGTTGTGCCGACTTTTGAACCGGCTTTTCTAAGAAAGTATGTTGCATATGCAAAAAGAAATATCTTCCCTGTAATGACTGATGATGCATTGGATATGTTGAAGAGTTATTATGTGGATTTCAGAAATTCATCTGAGGGTTCTATTACGTTTACACCTAGGCAACTTGAGGCTTTTGTGAGACTTTCAGAGGCGAGTGCCAAGATAAGACTTAGTCAAGAAGCAACTGTTGAAGATGCAAAAAGAGCGATATATATTATTGATCAATATCTGCGCAGGGTAGGGATGGATAGAGAGACCGGTAAATTTGACATTGATCTTATCGCGACTGGTATTAGTCACAGTCAACATGATCGTATGCGCGATATTATGGACATAATTCAACGTTTGTGTAGTGAAGCAAAAGACGAAAATGCTGCAAGAAGTGACATAATACAAGAGGCCGAAATTAAAGGAATTGAGTCAAGTAAGGTAGAACAAGCGCTTGATAGATTGAGGCGTAATGGTCAGATTTATGAACCAGTGCATGGAAAATATAGGATTACCGAGTACTAAAAAATCCTTCTTATATCTTTGGGGAAGATAGTTTTCCTAATGCCCTTTTTGCGTTTTCCCTTTCCCTTTCTCCAATTTCGCCAACTATGAAATCTAAGAAGTTGGTTTTTATATCATTCCAGTTGAGAGTTGTTACACCAAAATCATACTTTTTTCTTTGGTTTGCCCTATAGACGTATGGCGTCATTGATCTTGTATCGCTATTGTCCATATGCATTACATAGTTTTTCTTCAGAGTCTTTTTTTCAAGAAGAAGAACCTCAAATTTTCTGTTGAAATACTTGTACGTTTGATCCTTGTCATAATAATGATATTCAAGTTCATAATTTTTATTAATTGGAACAATACCTCTGTCCATAGTGCATCCTCCAGTTTGTGTAAACATGATTTATGTTATAATATTTTTTAATTTTTTAAAAAGGAAAAAAGATAGATTTTTTTTAATCCAAATAGTAACTAGCTGGATTCGGCTCTGGTTTAAGACCTTTTCTTTCTCTTATTTGTTTTACTACGCCATCTTGTAGGTGCTTTGGCATAGGTTCGAACCCCATGTTTTCTGTGTTCCAAAGCACTCTCCCGCCTGTTGCGCTTCTTATTGCCGATGCAAATCCAAACATTTCTGCAACAGGTGCTTTTGAATCAATGTTTATACTGTCCCCCTCTGTTATCATGTCTTTAACTTCTGCGCGTCTCTGGTTTAGTTCACGGCTTGCATCGCCCATGAGTTCTTGTGGCGTACTAATGAATACTTTTTGCATAGGTTCAAGCAGAGTCAGTCCAGATATCGTCATTGAACCATATATCGCGTTTCTTGCAGCAGGAATAACTTGAGCAGGTCCACGATGTATTGCATCTTCGTGTAGTTTTGCATCTACAAGTTTTACAAAAATTCCCTGGCATGGTTCACTTGCTGTTGGCCCGCTTTTCATGACTTCTACAAATGCTTCTTTAAGTAGTTCACGGGTTTCAAAAAGATACTGTATACCTTTTGTCATATCAGCAAACATGTTCATTCCATGTACTGCAAAAACACCTTTTGCTTCTTCTTTACTCGCTCCAAGTTCTTGTAGTGTTTTCATTGCTTCATTTTTGTATTTTTTAACGTTTTGTGGTATTTCATTGTCATGAAGTGCTTTTACTATGTTTTCTGGAAGTGGCTCGACTTCTATATAGAACCGGTTGTGTTTATTTGGTGATTTACCTTCGAATTTCTGAGGACTTTTCTTTGCAATAGATTCTCGGTATACAACAATCGGCTCTGAACATACTATGTCAAGTCCATAATCCTTCCTAATTCTATATTCAGTGATTTCCAAGTGTAGTTCTCCCATGCCGCTCACTAGATTTTCACCTGTTTCCTGGTTGATATCCACCTGTATGCTTGGGTCAGCTTTTGAAACAGATCGTAGAACCTCAATTAGTTTT
The DNA here is from genome assembly GCA_034660435.1 of Thermoplasmatota archaeon. Classification (GTDB taxonomy): domain Archaea; phylum Thermoplasmatota; class E2; order DHVEG-1; family DHVEG-1; genus JAYEJG01. Next base: position 391 of record JAYEJG010000005.1, on the reverse strand, counting down.
GGCAGATCTTTCATGCTTTTTGCTTCCACTGCAACAGTAACAACAGGTTCACTCACATGAACAATACGCTCAAAAGGTTCCGCCTCAGGATTGCCTGCAACTGTGCTTCCTGCAATTGCATCTTTTATACCTGTTACAGCAACAATATTTCCTGCACTTACATATTCAACAGGTATACGATCTATTGCAACCATTACATTTACTTGTTGAACACGGTTTTTATTAGGCATTCCTATAACATATACTTCTTGCCCACGTTCTATTTTTCCACTATACATACGCCCAATAGCTATTTCTCCTGCATGTGGATCTAAAATAATTTTTGTAACCATGAGTGCAAGTGGCCCGTTTTCTTTACATTCAATCATGTTTTTACCAAGATTGCTTTCAT
>JAYEJG010000004.1:0-6116 GCA_034660435.1 Thermoplasmatota archaeon | reverse complement strand
TTTAAGCCTGATTTTGGTAAACCTATTTTTGTTCCAAAAAGTGGGGCAACAGCAACAGGTTGTAGAAGCCTTCTTCTTGCATACAATATCAATCTAAACACAAATGACAAATCCATTGCATCAAAAATATCTGGGATAATCAGGACAAGCGGGACAATTAAGAGGGACAATGAAGGAAACAGAGTAATCGGACCTGACGGCAAACCTGAAAGATTTCCCGGAAAATTTAAAGGAGTTCAGGCTGGAGGTATGATGTATGATGAAAATATCGCACAGGTGTCAATGAATCTCCTCAACTACAAAGATGTAAATCTACACCATGTTTTTGAATCGGTGAAGGAAGAATCGGAAAAACTAGGTGCGAAGGTTACAGGTAGCGAAATTGTTGGTCTTGTCCCAAAAGAATCTTTGGTTCTAGCAGGCAAATTCTATTCAGAAAAAGAAAATCTTAAAATCGATGATGAAGAAGAACTTGTCTCAATTGCTGTAGAAAAACTAGGGTTATCGGATCTTTCTGTATTCAAACCAGAAGAAAAAATCATAGAATACATAATACAGGAAACACGACCATTGGCAAATATGAAAATAAATGGCTTTCTTTCAGAACTTGCATCATCATCTCCTGCACCTGGCGGTGGTAGTGTTGCAGCACTATCTGGAGCGCTTGGGGCTGCTTTATCCTCGATGGTTTGTAATTTAACAGTTGGAAAAGAAAAATATATTGATGTTCAGGATGAAATACAAGACGTCCTAAAGAAAAGTGAAGTGTTAAAAAGAGAGTTGACAAAATTAATTGATGAAGACACAAACGCATTTAGCGACGTAATAAAAGCATTTAAAATGCCGAAAGAAACCGAAGAACAAAAAAAGAAGAGGTCTGCAGCAATACAAAAAGGTTACAAGACTGCAGCATCTGTACCTCTAGAAACTGCAAAAACTTGTGAAAAAATACTTAACGTAGCACAAATTGTTGCAGAAAAAGGAAATCAAAGTTCAATAACCGATGCGGCCGTTTCTGCCCTTATGGCTAAAGCGGGTGTCGAATCTGCCATACTTAACGTTAAAATTAATCTTGGTTCAATAAAGGACGAAAAGTTCGTAGAAAAACTTTCTTTTGAATTAGATGAACTGGAAATAAGCACGTCGGATAAAAAAAATGCAGTAATGAAAATTGTTGAGAATAATATGTAACATTGTCGTTTCGAGCTACTGCATCTACTAGAAAATTTATAAGTATGCCTTAATTGCTTCTGTTTTTTGGCATGAAATCAGACATAGAAATTGCAAGGTCAGCAAAACTTCAAGACATTTATGATATTGCAGACAAAGCAGGAATTAAGAAAGATGAGATTATTCCTTGTGGAGAATATGAGGCGAAGATATCATTAAAAATTCTTGATAGAGTTAAAGATAACAAAGATGGTAAACTAATTCTTGTAACAACCATAAATCCTACACCTAGCGGCGAAGGAAAAACTACGATGACAATAGGGATTGCACAGGCACTTGCAAAACTTGATAAAAAAACCATGCTTTGCATAAGAGAGCCCTCACTTGGACCAACAATGGGAATTAAAGGTGGTGCTGCAGGTGGAGGCTATTCGCAGGTTCTACCAATGGAGGATATTAATCTTCATTTCACTGGCGACATGCATGCAATAACAAGTGCTCATAACCTACTGGCCAGCCTATTGGATAACCATATTCACCATGGCGATGCATTTCATATTGACCAGAGGTATATTGTCTGGCCTAGAGTACTAGATATAAGCGACAGAGTTTTGAGAAACGTAGTGGTTGGATTGGGCGGCCCAAAAGACGGTGTCCCTCACGCAAATAATTTTGCAATTACCCCTGCATCTGAAATTATGGCTATTTTGTGTCTTTCAAAAGATCTAAGTGACTTGAAAGAGAGACTCGCAAAAATTATTGTCGCTTACACATATGATAACAAACCAGTTATGGCAACGGATTTAAAAGCAGTTGGCGCGATGGCTGTACTATTAAAAGATGCGATAAAACCAAATCTTGTTCAAACAATAGAAGGCATCCCTGCGTTTGTACATGGAGGACCTTTTGCAAATATTGCACATGGCACGAACAGTCTAATTGCAACAAAATTGGCATTAAAATTATCAGATTATGTTGTAACTGAAGCTGGATTTGGGTCAGAACTTGGTGCCGAGAAATTCTTTGATATTGTTTGTAGAATAGGCAACATAAAACCTGATGCCGTTGTAATGGTCGTAAGCATACGTGCTCTTAAAAGAAATGGGAAAGGTAAAGATCTAGATGCTGTGAAAAAAGGTCTTTTAAATCTTGAAAAACATCTAGAAAATATATCTATTTTTGGCGTTCCAGTAATTGTTGCAATAAATCATTTTGTTGACGACACAGATGAAGAAATAAACATTGTAGAAAACTTTTGCAAGTCAAAAAACATCCCAATAGCCGTTGCTGACATATGGGACCAGGGGGGAGAAGGAGGAATTGAACTAGCAGGTAAACTAGTGAATCTGATACACAATAACCCTCCAAACTTTCGATTTTTATATGATCTTGATAAACCTATAAAAGAAAAAATTGGAACTATTGCAAAAAAAATATATGGGGCAGAACGAGTAATCTATACAGTCTCTGCAGAAAGAGATATTGAACTATGCAAAAAACTGGGACTTGACAAACTACCGATTTGCATTGCTAAAACACAGTATTCTCTCTCAGATGATCCAAAACTGCTGGGCAGACCAGAGGGATTTAAAATCACTGTACGTGAAATTCATTTTTCAGCTGGTGCAGGATTCCTAGTGCCCATGACTGGAAAAATCACTACTATGCCAGGACTTCCCGCAAAACCTCATTCGGAGGATATTGACATCGACGGCAATGGCAACATTTCTGGATTGTATTAAGTCCGAGTGCTTTGTAAACAACGACATATAATTTTTCGCTTTGACATTTGGACACAATAGACTTTTATATGATTAGTGACAAAAGGTGACATGGTTAGGTGAAAGGAATGATTAAAAAATATGCAATGATAGTAGCTATTCTACTAGTAATACTTATACTCGTACCAACAAGTACCGCTTCATTTGTGTTCTCTAAAGGAAAAATATATGAAATGCTCCCAGAAAATTCGAAGTTTAAGAAAATATTGGATAAACTCTCCCAGATTGCATCTAACAATGATGAAGACGTGTTAATAGATGCTGATGAAAATGATGAGGAGTATGATGATGGTGAATATGATAACGACTCAGATGACGGTCTAGAAGAAAATGTACTTCTGCCAAAGATATGGGATCTAGTTGGAGAGAAAACACCCGATAATGGAAATAAGCCAATAGACGGCTCCGAAGATACTTCAAATACAATAGATCATCCAGATGGAAATGACAATGAAGTAGTATGGAATAATGGTACAGTCGGTCCAGATGGGGATGATGGCGGAGTAGTATGGGGTAATGGAACAGTTGACTCAGATGGAAACGAGGGAATAGCAAGCAATGAGACAACAACACCTGATTACATAGATGAAGGTAAGTGGACAGTTAAACAGTTTGTCGAAATTGTTACGGAACGTAATGTAAAACTTGGAACAATGCTGGAAAGAGTGATAGAACGTACTGTTGCTACCGATGGAAATGGTTTCTTTTCAGGAACGAACTGGATAAAAGGAGAGTCAGTGGGAACTGCAAAAATTGACATAGTCGGTCACGTTATTGCTACAGCTGGTGAAGGGAATGCAGTAGAAAATGACGTAGTCGATGATGATGTTGTTCTTACAGATGAAAGTCAATGAATGTGCCTTTTGGTTGTAATATTTTTTAATTTTGGAGTACATCAAAAATACTGAAGATATTCTGAAGTTTCTACGACAATACCTTGCAATACTTCAAACTATTAGTTTTTTAAAGAAAGAGATGTTACAAAGACTGCAGGTGAGGAAAATATGGGCATAAATAAAAAAATAGCACAGATAAGATTTCCTATTCTTTTTGGAATATTGTTGGTATTTATCTTAACATCATTTCTCAGCACATATTTTTTCCAAGAAGACTGGAGTGCATTAGAAGAATCTCAGCCAATTGACTATGCATTTGCACGTTTTTTCGCTGATGCTTTTGGCACTAAAGAAAACGTGTATTTCCTTGTTGCGATTCCAATAATGCTGTTGTTGATCTTTGGTGCTATTAAACTAGGCGGGTGGGGAATCAGACGTATTGATAAAGAAACTGAAATCAATGGGGACAACCATGTTGCAATGATGATAATACTAGGACTTCTCCCCAATTTCATGTATATTATCGGCTGGTTATTATTTAAAGTACGAGTTGTAAATAGATCTCTTTTTATTGTTGCATTAGTTCTTATAGTAATTTATATCATTATAACGGAAATTGATGATAAAACTCAAAAGAAGAAATTGAAAAAATAATAAAATAACCTTGATTTTCAACATCTTTTTATCCTCCCCAAACACCAAAGGGAATGATTCTTAAAAGAATGCTACGAAAGAGTGGACTCGGGCACAAAGAAATGTGAAAGGATTTTATTGGATTTGGACATGTAGATGATGTACCGTTTTAGATTTTTCATCAATAATCATTAATTTTACGAAGTACTTTCCTTCAAAACCTTATCAATTCTTTTCTTTAAATCCTCTACATCGAATGGTTTTTCAAGATAGTCATTGCATAATGGATCTGCAACTTTTTTAGCAAATTCATCTGTTCGAGCAGTAAGGATGATTATAGGAATATTTTTCCACGTTGAATTTTCTTTCAATCTGTCGGAAAGCATCCATCCGCTCATCCCGGGCATCATGATGTCAAGCAGTATAAGATCAGGAATCTTGCCATTTTTTAATAACTCAAGACATCCGCTACCACTATCAGCACATACAATCTCATAATCAGGACATAAATATTGCAATCCCTGTTTAACAGAATTGGTTATATCGGGATTGTCATCCACTACCATTATTTTTTTTGTCTTCATTTTACACCATCTTCCTTTCAATATCGTTTTGTATATATGACATCTTGATGGAGGCTATATATAGATATATCCCGTAAAAAGGTCAGAATGATAAAATTACAATTTGATCACATTTATGGCGCTTATTGGAGGGGCAATATGCCCAATTAAAGATAGGCTTATAAATAAACAACTTATTTTGGGTTTAAGGTGATGGGATGAAAAAACAATTAGTTATAGTTGGAATAGCCGTTCTTTTATTGGTTGTTTCGTTATGTGGATGTGAAGAAAAAAGTTCTGAAAATGGAGATAGCAATGAACCTACTTTTTACACATATGAAAATACAGAAAAAGGAATTAGCATAGAATATCCTGCTACATGGATCAAACAAGAAAATCCGCCGCAAGCAGAGGAAATTCTAGTTCTATTTACATCACAATCTGGAGAGCCTACAAAAATTGGCAGTTTAATGATATCGGTTCTAGATTTAGAGGACCATATGGGAATGGATTGGTTTAAACAGGCTCATATTGAAAATTTGAGTATACTCATTCCTGATTTTAACATAATATATGAAGATTCATCAACACTATCAGGTCTTCCAGCGTATAAAATAGTTTTTACATTTACACAAGATCTGTATACATGGAGACAACTTGAAATATGGACAATTAAAGACAACACGCTCTATCTTTTGGTACATCAAGCAGATCAAGCAAATCATAACGAATTCATAGATACTATCGATCAAATGATTGAAAGTTTTAAAATAATCGATAATAATGAACAGGATGATGGAAGCAGTTATAGCGATTTTGATAAACTTATTGGTACATGGACAACTGATGATGAAGATGCAATATTATCATCAGTTATATTTTACCAGGATGGGGCTTCATCATCCTCAAAAGGTGATGGGACATTTGAAGTTTCTGATGGGGAACTGGTTACTGATTACTATGATGTTGGAGGAGGTGTATATACGTTTGAGTATTCTTTCTCTGATAACGACAATACACTTACACTCACAGATGTAACTATGGGAAAAATTGCAGTTTATACAAAACAAACAAGTGAAAGCAATGGCCAGGATAACGGTGATTTTGATAAATTTATTGGAGCCTGGGGTGAA
>JAYEJG010000003.1:0-6242 GCA_034660435.1 Thermoplasmatota archaeon | reverse complement strand
TTATTTATATTGCAACTGTATTTATTTTAACATTAGCAATGCCTGGACAGGATCCAGTATTTCATATACTTGCAGGGGGTCTATTCTTAGGTGCATTCTTCATGGCAACTGATTATGTTACAGCGCCGATGACTGCAAAAGGCCAGATGATTTTTGCCTTTGGTGCAGGAGTTCTCGTTGTACTGATTCGCGTATTTGGTTCAATGCCTGAGGGTGTTGCATTTTCAATTCTTCTCATGAATGCATTTACTCCACTTATTGATAGATACGTGAGACCAAAGCCTTATGGTTACATCCCACCAGAAAAAAAGCCTAAGTTCAAGCTTCCAAAGAAAAAGAAGGCAAGTTGCAAAACACCTGAAAATGGAGGCGAAAAAAATGAATAAGTCAACTCTTAAAACTGATATTATTCCTGTACTTTTTCTTACAATAGTGGTCTGTGTTTCAGTCATAGCGCTCAGCTTGACAAATGGATTCACGGAAGGAAAAATTGCAGATGCAAAGGAGAATGAAGTAAAATTAAGCCTTCAGGGATTATTTACAGAAATGGATGATTTTGAGTATGATGATAATTTGGAAGTCTATACAATACTTTCAGAAAATTCAGTTGTTGGTTATGCGTTTAATGTTGTTGGAAAAGGATATGGCGGAGACATCGAAATAATTGTAGGAATTGAAAAAACAACTCTTGAAGAAGATGATGTTGTATTGAGGGGGATTTCTATTGTATCCCATTCTGAAACACCAGGATTAGGTGAAAAAATTGTTAAAGATGCATTCTACGATCAGTTTAAAGGGGTAAATATCAACGATGTTTCACTGAGCAAAGATGGAGGGAGCATTGACGCAATATCTGGTGCGACAATAAGCTCGTTGGCAGTTACAACTGCAGTTCATGATCGGGTAATTGAAAAAATTGAACTAATTCGTAAAAATCTGCTTATGGAGGTATAAATATGGGAGCAGTTATTGGAAACTTAAAAAAAGGTCTTTTAAAGTCAAACCCAGTCTTAGTTTTACTTTTGGGCTTATGTCCAACACTTGCAGTCAGCACTTCAATGGATAATGCATTTGGAATGACTGCTGCGGTTTTGTTTGTTTTAATAAGCGCAAATATTATTGTTTCACTTATCAGGAAATGGACTCCGGACCGGGTCAGAATACCTATATTTATTGTAATTATTGCAACTCTTGTTACAGTTGTTGACCTTTCGATTCAGGCATTTTCACAAGAACTTTCTAAATCACTTGGAATATTCGTCCCACTTATTGTCGTTAATTGTATAATCCTAGGTCGTGCGGAGGCATTTGCATCTAAAAACAAGTTACTTGACTCCCTTATGGATGCACTTGGAATGGGAATTGGATTTGGTATTGCAATATCAATAATTTCTTTTTTCAGACAGATTCTTGGTACGGGAAAATTCTCAATCTTTGGTGTGGAGCTATTCCAGGTGCCAGGACTTGTAGACAATTCAATGGCCATATTTGTTCTACCTATGGGTGCATTTCTGGTGCTTGGTGTTCTCCTTGCAACTTTACGTTACACAGGGGTGATTAAGAGTGGATAATCTTTTTGCAATTTTTATTGGAATGGCCATTATTAACAACTTTATTTTATCAAAGTTTCTAGGACTCTGCCCCTTTTTTGGTGTCTCTAAAAAGTTATCAACTGCCGTCTCAATGGGTCTTGCAGTTGCCATGGTTATGATCGTGGCGTCTATTGCTTCATGGGTACTTTATTTCAGACTACTAGTGCCTTTGGGAATCCAATATATGGCAACAGTCATTTTTATTCTTGTTATTGCATCTCTTGTCCAAATTCTTGAAATCACTATCAGAAGGACAAATATTTCTCTTTATAACGCATTTGGAATATACCTTCCTTTAATTACCACAAATTGTGCCGTTCTTGGTATAACGTTCATAAATGTTAGATCAGGATACGGATTTTTAGAAATGATTGTGAGTGCACTTGGTGCCGGTGTTGGTTTCACTCTTGTTCTTGCAATAATGTCGGGTATTAGAGAAAGATTGGATCTTGCAGATGTTCCAGAGTCGTTTAAAGGGATACCTGTTGCAATGCTTGTAGCCATGCTTCTTGGCATTTCCTTCATTGCTTTTGGAGGTATGGTCTAAATGGACGGCAATGTTTTCCTAATAATAATTTCATTGACACTTATTGGTATGGGTTGTGGTATTGCAATTTTCCTTGTAAACAAACTCCTTCCTGAAGAAGACAAACTTCTTAAAAAAACAGAAGAAATATCCAAGTATCTTCCTGGAATGAATTGTGGTGCATGCGGAAAACCTGGTTGTTTTGCATATGCAGGGGAAGTTGCAAAAAATATTGACATTCTAAAAGACAGTCCGTGTATGACATTAATGAACGATGAAAAGGCGGTAAAAGCACTCGGCGATTATCTTGGAGTAGATATTTCTGGTTCTAGTGTCAAAAAGAAGGCTGTTGTCCATTGTTCAGGGAAATCTGATGTCTTGTATGAATACAAGGGAATAAACACCTGCAAGGCAGCTGCACAATTATCATCAGGCTACAAGATGTGCCCATATGGATGTCTTGGATTCGGCGACTGTATGAAAGTATGCCCTGAAGATGCAATTTCGATCGAGCCTGAAAAAAATGTTGCAGTTATTGATCCAAACAAGTGTATTGGGTGCGGACTTTGTGTTAAGGAATGCCCCCAAAACATCATTGAGCTTGTACCTGAAAAAATGCCGCAGTATCTGGCATGTAATTACCTGTCCAATAAGAATATTCCTGGGCGGGAAAGGTGTGATATTGGATGTATTCACTGCAGACTTTGTGTAAAGGTATCAGAGAATGGTGAAGTTACATGGAATGAAGAAAAGGATTTGCCCTTTTTTGATCCTGAAAAGAATATGCTAGCAGAGGCTGCAATGGAAAAGTGCCCAAAGAAAATAATCCTCAAAAGAGAGGTGAAGAGTTAAGATATGTATATACATCGGTCACGTGCGTTTGTCGTGTATGCATATTTAGACATTGTCTTCTTCTGTTGTAAGAGTGGACTGTAATTTGCAACACATTTTTTAGTAACTTACTTACACAAAGGTTATTACAGGTAGTCTGCAGCAACTATATTCGTTTCCTTTTTGTATAGTGCGTATGCAACAAGTGATGCGATTTTTCTCCCAAGGGTTTCTCTAAAAAGTCTTCATATACCTTCTTGATTGAAGGATTCTCATGAGACGTTCTGTATGGGAGATCCTTGTCTTCCTTATAGAGAACCTGACCACGAGTCTCTCTGAGGTGCATATCAAAGCTGACGGGTTGTCCGCCTCCACCCACACATCCACCGGGGCATGCCATAATCTCAATAAAATGATAAGGTGATTTGCCAGCTCTTGCCTCATCTAAAAGCTCTCTAGCGTTACCTAGACCATGGGCTACAGCAACTTTTACTTCCAATCCATCTACATTAACGGTGGCAGTTCTTACACCTTTCATACCACGCACAGGTTTAATGTCTAGGTTTTTCAACTCTTTTCCAGTAACAAGTTTATGAGCAGTTCGAAGCGCTGCTTCCATCACTCCGCCAGTTGCACCAAATATAGTACCTGCACCGCTATACAGGCCCATGAGTGGATCGGCAGGTTCATCTGGTAGACTTGCAAAATCAATTCCGGCTTCTTTAATCATACGTGCAAGTTCCCTTGTCGTGAGAACATAGTCTACATCCTGATATTCGCTGTCATCCATTTCAGGTCTCTGTGCCTCAAACTTCTTTGCCGTGCAGGGCATTATAGAAACAGAAACGATTTTTTCTGAGTCAATACCTGCTTTCTCTGCATAATATGTTTTAGTTAATGACCCAAACATCTGCTGTGGAGATTTGCATGTGGAAACATTGTCCATCAAATCAGGATATAAATGCTCCATGAACTTGATCCAACCTGGCGAGCATGAAGTAAATAGTGGCAGTGGTTTTTTGATTTTTCCAGTAATTATACCTACCAATTCGCTTGCTTCTTCCATAATTGTTAAATCTGCAGAGAAGTTAGTATCAAAGACCGCATCAAATCCTAACCTTTTTAACGCGGCATGCATCTTGCCGGCAACGAGCGTCCCTGCAGTTAGTCCCAATTCCTCACCAAGTGCTGCCCTAATTGCTGGCGCCTCCTGAACGACAACATGTCGTTCTGGATTGCTGAGAACATCCCAAACTTCGTCGATACATGATCTCTCTTTGATTGCTCCAACAGGACAGACAAGAATACATTGACCACAGTCTGTGCATTCTACGTTGCCTATGCCACGCTCCAAAACCGTAGCGACTTTTGTATCTGGACCACGATTAATGAACCCGATTACCTGTACAGTCTGAACATCATGGCAGACACGGATGCATCTACCACATAAGATACACTTGTTGGTATCGCGGATGATAGAGGAACTCGTCTCATCCAACTCAAAGGATGGTTTCTCGCCATCGAATCTAACATCTTTTACGCCGAGTTCATAAGCCAGTTTGAGCAGCTCGCATATCTGGTTTCTCTCACAGGTAAAACAGTCAGCAGGATGGTTGGCTAGCATCAATTCAACAAGCATTCTCCTGGCACGTCTTACCCTTGCCGAATGGGTATGAACTATCATACCCTCTGATACCTCTCGCGTACACGAGGGAATGAGCCTTCTTTCTCCTTCGACTTCTACTGCACATACGCGGCAGGCTCCATAAGGTTCAAGCCCATCTAAATAACAGATATGCGGGATGTTAACATGTGCTTCCTTTGCGGCATCCATTATGTTTGTTCCTTCAGGAGCTATAACTTGCTCACCATCTATAGTTAATGAGATCATTTTAAAGCCTCCTTATTTTCCCACTCCTTCTGTAAATTCATCATTAAATATCCTTATCCCACTGGTTGTGATATTCATCGCTGCTTGTCCCAACCCACATCGAGCTGTGTCATACATTACATCCCCTAACTCTAGCAGAAGGTCAATATCTTCTTTTCTTCCTTTTTTGTTCACAAATCGAGAAAGAATCTCGTTTGCTCTTCCTGTCCCTTCCCGACATGGCACACATTGACCACAGGATTCATGAACAAAAAACTCCATAGAATTCTTTGCAACGTCTACGATATTCGTGTTGCTGTTTATTACGATCACTGCCCCAGACCCCAGCATACTGCCGGCATCTGCCACGCTTTTGTAATCTAACTTTACGTCTAGGTTAGTAAGTAAACTGCTGGAAACACCCCCAGGTAAAACGCCTTTAAACTTTCCTTTTACGCCTCCGCCATATTTTTCAATAAGCTTGCGTAGTGTGATACCCATAGGAAGTTCGTATACACCGGGTTTATTCACGTGTCCGGAAAGACAGAACAATTTTGTTCCGGGTGAGCCTGGACTACCAATTTTTGAGTACCAATTGCCGCCATTGATTATGATGGCAGGTATATTACATAATGTCTCAACGTTGTTTATCACCGTTGGTTTGCTCATAAATCCAGAATGTGTTGGGAACGGTGGCTTTTCTCTTGAATATCCTCTCTTTCCTTCCAGTGATTCGAATAGTGCCATCTCTTCACCGCACACATAAGCACCTGCACCACAGTACACCTGCAACTCATAAGAGAATCCAGAACCAAGTATATTTTTGCCTATGTACTTCTTCTTTTTAGCCTCCCCTATGGCCTTGTTTAGTTTTCTAATTTCCTCAAAATATTCTCCTCGAATGTAAATCACGCCTTTATTTGCACCTATGGCATACCCTCCAATTACCATGCCCTCTACCAGAAGATGAGGGTTGTTTTTCAAGAGTACACGGTCCTTGAACGTTCCCGGTTCACCTTCATCGGCGTTACAAACAAGAAACTTTACTTTATCCTTTTCCTTCCTTGTAAACTCCCATTTAAGTCCTGTGGGAAATGCAGCCCCTCCTCTGCCTACAAGTTTAGATTTCTTAACTTCTTTGATGGTTTCCTTGGGGGTCATTCTAAGGGCTTTTTTCAGTGCTTTATATCCGCCGCCGCCAACATAAGCATCAATATCACACAAATTTGGTTTGTCGATATCTTTCAGCAGTATTTTTTCCATTTTCATTCCTCCCACCTTTTTATCTTAATGATATCTCTGACCTTTTTAACTGTCAAATTCTCATAAATTTCTTCATTGACCATCATTGCAGGTGCCTTATCGCATAAACCAAGGCATGACACTGTCTCCAGTGTAAATTTTTCATCTGAGGTGGTCCCTC
>JAYEJG010000002.1:0-6261 GCA_034660435.1 Thermoplasmatota archaeon | reverse complement strand
TTTTATCGTTTATTCCGCCGTCGACCTCAAGATAAATATCTTTGCCAGTTCTGTCTATTAGTTCTCTAATTTTTTTGATTTTTGGAACTACGTCCAAAATAAAACTCTGAGCGCCGAAACCTGGATGGACGCTCATCATAAGAACCAAATCTAAATCGGAAATTACATCTTCAATTAAATCAACTGGAGTTTCAGGGTTAATTGAGATGCCTACTTTAACGCCACCTTCTTTTATTTTTTTAATATCTGATTTAAGATTCTTTGAGACTTCGGCATGGAATGTAATAAGATCTGCACCTGCATCCACAAAAGGTTCAAGGTATTTTATTGGATCTTCAATCATAAGATGTACGTCAAAAAAAATATCTGATATCTTTCTTATTTTTGAAACTACTACTGGGCCTATTGTAATATTTGGTACAAAATGCCCATCCATTACGTCAATGTGCACCCAGTCGGCCCCAGCTTTTTCAATTGCTCTTATTTCTTTACCGAGTATAGAAAAATCCGCGCTTAGAATCGAAGGTGCAATTAGTACCATCTGTTATCAAGACCAGCAATGGTTTCTCTATTTATAAATACAAACGTTTCTTTTCAATATCAAAATTGACGGAGATTTATTTCTTGAGTTTTCTTATGATAAACTCTCCAACACCTGCTGGGATTATCTCAATTTCATCTCCGTCTTTGATATCGTGCGCTTTTGCCAATTGACTGGGTATAGTCACTACAAGACTACTTCCCACTACTCGGGCTCTTCTAGTTAGAGGCATCTCCCATCCACCACATGCCATAATGTATACCTGGATATATATATGTTTTGATATTTTCAGATATCTCTAAATGTATCTCTATCTAGAGAAAAAATTAAGCTCATAACTATAAAAATGCGACTTTATTTTTTGGTAGTAATTGTAGTATAAATTAATAATTATTTTATTTTGCCAAAGTCTTTTTTCCTTTCTTTTGTGGTCTTACCTGTTGCTTTTAATAAAAATTCATTCCAGTTCTTTATAACGCTATAATCCCCGCCCACTTTTTTTGGGGGAATAATTTCTACATAAAGAGAATTCTTTTCTCGTTTCATGTCTATTTTGCCAATTCCTTCAACTTCAAAGTTTATGCCGTTGTATATGTCTCCTTTTTCACCAAAATATTCTGAAATAAGTGCCCCGATATCTGAATTGTGCCCTCTTTTTATCTTGTATTCTCTCATTGATTACCAACCATACCCAAATTAAAAGCTTGTATTATTAATCTTTGCGTTTTTCTATATGGCCAAATGCAGTTTCAACTGCTTCTTCCGCAGAATCGACAACAATATAATCCGACTCAACGCCTTTCATAACATTTCCATTTATTGTTTCATCGACGCAGCCGCCAGTGCCCTTGATTAATATTAGTGGCTTTCTTGATATCATACGGAAAGCTATCTCATTGAGGGTTCCCCATCTACCGCCAATTGCAATAGTAACATCACCGGTGCCTGAAACCATATAGTTCCTGATGTTTCCAATTCCCGTTGGAATTGCAATATCAACATATCTATTTGCTTCTTCTTTCGTGTATGGCATTATTCCAACAGTGATGCCGTTTTCTTCTTTGCAACCTTTGCATGCTGCTTCCATTATCCCGCTATGTCCTCCACAGACAATGACGCCGCCTTTTTGTGCAACAAGCCTTCCAACTTGGTATGCCACTTCTGTTACATGTCCAGTCAAACATTCGTCGTCTCCATCGCTTCCGCATATTGAAATTAAGGTCTTCATACAAAGGCTTTATTTGCAGGTTCTTTTTAACCGTTTCTCCCACAAGTCTTATAAATAGTACTTCCTTTCACTACAATTCCTATACCTGGAGAAACACCTCATGGCAAAAAAAAGTAAAAAAACAGATCCTGCGTTATTAGAACTGATGCACGAGTTAAAAAAACAATCAAATGAAAATGATGTTGGGATATGGAAAGACATAGCGTTGAGACTAGAAAAATCATCTAGAAATTGGCCTGAAGTAAATCTTGACAGGATAAGCAAATATACCAATGACAAAGAAACAGCTCTTATACCAGGGAAAGTACTTTCAACAGGAGACATTACTAAGAAACTTTCAGTTGCTGCTTGGTCATTTTCAGAAAAATCAAAAGATAAGATAAAAAAAGCAGGTGGCAAATGCTTGACAATTGAAGAGTTATTAAAGGGCAATCCAAAAGGAAAAGATATTAGAATATTGGGATAAACATGACAGCAATTATTGATGCAACTGGGGCAACACTTGGGAGACTAGGTACTACTGTTGCAAAACGTTTACTTGAAGGCGAAGAAATTGCAATAGTTAATTCAGAAAAGGCTATAATTTCTGGCAAAAAAGCGGCAACGAAAGAGCGCTACAAAGAAAAGAGAGATGTTGGGACATATCGTAAGGGGCCATTTTATCCAAGAATGCCTGATCAAATTGTTAAAAGGACAGTTAGGGGCATGATTCCTTATCAGACGCCGCATGGGCGGGCTGCATTTAAACGACTTAAATGTTATATTGGTGTTGCAAAGGAATTTGAAGATAAGAAATTTGAAACAATTGATGGGGCAAAAAAACGACCCGTTAGTTTTCTAACCGTCGAAGAACTTTCACGATTTCTAGGAGCGAATATCTAATGGTTAAGAAGATTGTAAGTACATCTGGAAAAAGGAAAACTGCAATCGCACGTGCTTCAGTGAAGAAAGGGGCAGGGCTTGTAAGAATCAACAACATTCCTGTAGAATTGTATGAGCCAGAAATTACCAGATGGAAGGTAATGGAACCCCTCAAAATTGCAGATAAACCCATGGAGAAATTAGATATTGATGTAACTGTCTCTGGTGGTGGTTTTATGAGCCAAGCAAGTGCAATACGTACTGCAATTGCAAAGGGTCTTGTAGAATTTACTGGAGATCCCAGTTTGAAAATTGCATTTTTGGATCATGACCGAAGTCTCCTTGTTTCTGATTCACGAAGAAAAGAGCCTAAAAAGCCTCTGGGCAGAGGAGCAAGAAAGAAGAGGCAAAAATCGTATAGGTGATCATGTGATAATACCTGTGAGATGCTTTACATGTGGAAAAGTAATTGGTGATGCTTATGAACAGTATAAGCTGAGAAAGAAAGCATACGATGATGCGGTAAAAGCTGGCGAGAAACCAAAAGAGACGCCACAAGAAATACTTGATGCTCTTGGAGTAGATAGGTATTGTTGCAGAAGAATGATACTTACACATGTAGATTTATTGGAAGAAACAGCGCCTTATGAATAAGGTTGCTGTAAATCCATACTTTTATCAATTTTTATTTAATATCTGGTTAACTATGTAGTTGGAAAATGGGCGCGTGGCCAAGCCTGGATACGGCACTGGCCTTCTAAGCCAGGGGTCGCGGGTTCGAATCCCGCCGCGTCCGTTCCTCGTCACTCCCGTTGAGAGTGTTCAATACCCCCCTATTTTTGGGGTTTATCGAATTTTGTCCATTTTCCTCTACCATTTTTTTATGATATTTGAGGATGGAGTTAATCCAATCAAATGGGGCGTTGCGATAATATTTTTAGATAGATTTATCAACAACTACGAACTTCCCTTTGAAGGAAGTAAGAACCCAGTTAAAAGAGAAAGGGAGTAGATATAATGAATATTTTAAATAACATCGTTAACTATGTTGAGCCTTACATTGACATATTACGGTTAATTGCAGTATTACTCATCTCTTTCATTGCCCTGTCTATTATATTAAAACTTGTTAAAAGGCAGTTATTAAAAAGAGTAAAAACAAAGAAACAAATCTCAAATGTAACAGTGTTTCTTGATTTGTTAAAATATCTCTTCATATCACTTTTCATAGTGATAGTATTTATTGCATATTCTAATAGTTGGGGTGAAATTGGGTTCATAGTAGGTCTTTTAACAGTTGCAATCGGTTGGGCATTGCAAAAACCAATTAGTAGCATTTTTGCATGGTTGATTATCATAGGTCGAAAGCCTTTTAAAATTGGCGATAGAGTTGTAATTTCAGGTAGAAAAGGCGATATTACAGATATTTCACCAACACATATTTTTTTAGATGAAGTAGGTGGAACGATAGACGGGGAAGAAAACTCAGGAAGAACAGTTATGCTTCCAACATCCATACTTTTCGAACAAGAAGTTATCAATTATACAGGACATGATGATTATATTTTAGACGAAGTGACAACATCCATTACATATGAGAGCAGTCTAGAAAATGCAGAAGAAATAATTTGTAATGCCGTTAAAGAGGTCATGGATCCATTATGGAAGAAATTTCCTAAAAGAATACCCCAGGAACCGCATATCAGGTTGAAATCTAAAGCCTCAGGTGTTGATGTAACCGTTCGATATTATTCTCTTGTAACTAAGAGAAATGCTATTGCAACAGATATTACCCGGGAGATTTTGAAACAAATCAATAAAACTCAGGATGTTGAAGTTGCATATCCACATACAGAGGTTCTGTTTAGGGGGAAGGGAAAACAATGAAAAAACGTATCAACCCACATAAAGAAGGAAGGAATAAAACAGTGGCAATAACTGTTAAAGTTTCATTAGGGCAACACAGATTTATCAAAGAAAATGATCTTAATCCAGATAAAATGTTACAAAACGCGATAAAAATAGAAAAACAAAAAAAATCTCAAGAACTACAACAGATAAGGAAAAAGGTATTTGTTTAGCTTAGGATAAACAAAGTTCTCGTCTAAGGAGCCGCTCAAGTTCATCAAACACGTTTTTACCTTGAAGTCTCCATGTCGCAAACATGGATGCAATGTACTGATAATTCTCAGAACCTCTCTCTGAACGAAAGGTTCCAATGATTTTTCTCATAACTACATGTTCACGTATTGCTTGTTCACCAAGGTTATTTGTTGGTTCCATACCTGGATACAACAAACAAGTATACCAGCAGTCCCGTCCAAATTTGATATACTTTACAGGTTTACTCAACTCAGTAAACCTGCTATATTTTTCAACCAGTTCTGCTATCTCCAAGTCCCAAATGTTTTTCTGATGTTTCCTCTTTTTCATAGGTGGGTCTTTACCAAGGAAATCCTTCAACATCTGGTATTTCTGATGGATTTCCTCAGAAAGATGTTTACCATGTTCTGATTTCTCCTTGTAATCATCAACTTCTCGTAGTAGATGCGCCCAGCATCGTTGAACATTTTCCAAGTAGTTATATGCTCGCCAGCCATCAACAATATTTCCACCATTTGGTGGTTTTTCACCATAGATTTCTCGTAGTACTTTGCTTCCTCGTGATTTCCGTATAACTGCAAGTGACACATCTTGATCTGTTCGAAAGTTCCAAAGCCACCATTTTTCACCATTTACATGAAAACCTGTTTCATCTGTATATCTCCATCGTGCAGTTTTCACTTGTTGTAAACGACGGAAATATTCATTTTTACATGCATCTCCGACACGTAACAAAACATTATGAATACCGGCGGTACTGATACTGAAACTACAGAGATGATAAAGGAAACTTTGGGTTCTTCGTAGAACACCGCGGAGATGAAAACGAAGCATAGTGATATATGTCAGTAGATCAACTCCAAAAACACCAGTCTTTGGACAGTCATCATGCTTGGTGGTAAACTTTAACCCACAGCATGGGCAGATGTAGGTGTGAAATTCATACCTTTTAACAACAATTTTTTGTGGCGGTGGTAAATCCTCAATGATAACTGTTTCAATATTTTCTGATTCACCAAGATTACAACCACAATCAGGGCAACAATCTGCAGTTACAGGGATGGCTTCATCAGGCTCTGGTGTTTTCCTAGTGGCACCATGGTGACCCTTTGGTGCACCACGTCTCCCTGAAAAAATATTTCCACCTCTTCCCCCTTTTTTAAATCTCTGTTTTGAAGGAGGCGTATGAGGGTTCTCATACAGTTTAAGCCTATTTTCAAGTTTTTTGTTTTTCTCTTTGAGTTCTTCGATGTCGCCTTTAAGGTTCTGGATTTTGCTTTCCAGTTTTTTGATATATCGTATGACCTCTTCAGGCCACTTCTGCATCCCATCCATCCAATATGGGTAATGGAGGAACTATCTGATTGATTTTTCGGTCAAAAAAGAGAAAAAATATCTTTAGCTAAACAAATACAAATATTTTTTTAATTAACTTGCGTTGCATCAATCTCTACAAATATTTTGTATGGCACGACAAGCTGTTTTACATGGGCTGTTAAATTGGTTAGATGAAGAACCGAGCAATGCC
>JAYEJG010000001.1:0-6449 GCA_034660435.1 Thermoplasmatota archaeon | reverse complement strand
TTCATCTAATTTTTTATTCAATCTAAGAAAAGTTGCAATATTTTTTTCGTCTTGAAAAACATCAAGACCGATGCCCCCAATCACTCTTTCATCGATTAATCTATTCAAATCGTCCATGGGTGAAAATTCTCCTCGCGCGATATTTACAAAGATTAGTCCAGATTTTGCAATCTTTAGTTTTTCATAGTTAAAATATGAGCGGTTTTCATCTGTTAAATTCATTGCGCAAACTACAATATCTGCATCCTCTATCCCTTTTTCATAGGTGACATATTTGACATCTTCATGGCGTTTTACAATATCAACGCCTTTTACGTGCATACCGAGACCTTTTCCAATTTTACAAACTTCATAACCGATATTTCCAACACCGACAACAAGTAGATTTTTACATTCACATTCAGATCCTGTCAGTCCATCACGATGAAAGATTTTGAATTGCTCAATTTGTTTTGGAAGTTTTCTCAAAAGCGCCATCCAAAGCATCATTGCATGCTCTGCAACAGCTCTTGCACAATAGAGTGGAAGATAACCACATGAAAAATTACCATTTGTTTTGTTCTTATATTCCAAGATATAATCATAACCTGTACTTCTAGAAAGAATCGCATCGATTTCATCTGCCCATTCGAATGGAAATATCGACTGGGTTCTAGTACTTATCAATTTTGCTTGTGCTTCTTTTTTCCCATACTCCTGTATAGTTTTATCAGTAAAACCGGCATTTATTTCCTTTGGCAAGAACCTTTTCAATTCCTTTTGCTCTTCTTCAAATGCTTCGTAGAAGAAAACGTCATACATTCATTGTCCCTCTTTATTAAAAAATACCAAAACCACTATTTAAAATTGAACGTCAATAAACGACTACCCCTTTTACGCCATCTATCGCCCTAAATTTTTGTATCAACGTTCCAGGCACCTGGGTCTCTGTGACAATGAAAAGCCTTGGTTCTTCGGTAAACTCAAAATCATCCACTATTGATTGTCTTATACTTATTTTTGCATCTGCAATAATTTTAGAGACATTTGCCAAGATTCCAGGTTTGCTTGCATTACTTGGTATAATTTCAATTACCCCCCAATTCATTTCATGCGCTACATCTTTTAAATTGCAAGTAGGCATTAATTTGGAAAATATCTTCCTTAGTTCTTCGTTTTCATTAATTGTTTGAATTGTTTCTACAATAATCCTTCTATCCATATCAAAAGCACGTGCAATTTTAGAGTCAGAGAGCTCTATCTCTCCACAATAAATACGGTCATCTCTGATTTTCAATCCATACTCAAGCAATTTTCGAGCGAGTTTTTTCCTTTTTGGATACTTGTTAAAATATTTGGCAAATTGTTTCCACATAATTCAAACATAACGCATTGTAATATATAAAAATTTACATTAGCGTCTAAAACTGTACAATAATGTACACTTATCCTCAATGTTTATATACTGCAAAATTCATAGTAATATATGAACAGTATGAAAAAAACAAAAATAATACTGGATGAAAACGATTTACCAAAGAAATGGTACAACATACAGGCAGATTTAAAAACACCATTAGACCCTCCGCTAAATCCACAGACAAAAAAACCTATTGGACCAGAAGATCTGAAGGCCATCTTTCCAATGGGGTTAATAGCACAAGAAGTCAGTCGAGATAGATATATAGACATACCAGAAAAAGTGCGAGAAATCTATAGAATATGGAGGCCAAGCCCGTTAATCAGGGCAAGGAGACTAGAAAAATATCTAAAAACACCAGCAAAAATCTACTACAAATGGGAAGGGGTAAGCCCACCAGGCAGCCATAAACCCAACACTGCAGTACCACAAGCTTATTACAATATGAAAGAAGGGGTTGAACGAATAGCAACGGAAACAGGAGCGGGGCAATGGGGAAGTTCGCTAGCATTTGCCACACAATTATTTGACATCAAATGCAGAGTATACATGGTAAAATGTAGTTATGAACAAAAACCTTACAGGAGGGTAATGATGGAGAATTGGGGAGCGGAAGTTTTTCCAAGTCCAACCAATCTTACAAATGTAGGGAAAGAAATGCTAAAAAAGTATCCGGACACACCTGGAAGTCTTGGAATGGCCATTAGTGAAGCCGTTGAAGATGCAGCAACTCACGACAATACAAATTACGCTCTTGGCTCAGTTTTAAATCATGTAGTACTACACCAAACAATAATTGGTTTAGAATTAAAAAAGCAGTTTGAACTTATTGACAAATATCCAGATATTGTTATTGGATGCGTTGGTGGCGGAAGTAACTTTGCAGGAGCGGCTTTTCCATTTGTACAAGATAAAATAACAGGAAAAAGGCCAGATACAAAGATTATTTCAGTCGAGCCATTGGCATGCCCAACGCTAACAAAAGGAGGATACAGATACGACTATGGAGACAGTGCAGGCCTTACGCCGTTATTAAAAATGCACACTCTTGGACATAATTTTGTACCTGCTGCAATTCATGCTGGAGGACTGAGATACCACGGTGACTCACCATTACTTTGCAAATTAACAAAAGAAGGATACATGGAGGCAGTTGCTTATTATCAAAACGAAGTCTTTGAAGCGGCAACACTATTTGCAAAAACCGAAGGTTTTATTGTCGCACCAGAAGCTGCGCATGCAATAAAAGCTACAATTGATTTTGCAAGAATGTGTAAACAGAAAAACGAGGAAAAAATAATTGTTTTTAATAATAGTGGACATGGACATTTTGATCTTTCAGCATACGATGCATATCATAACAATCAGATCCGGGATTACAGCCACCCAACAGAGGAAATAAAGAAATCGTTATCTTTGCTACCAACAATATAAAACATTTTTTTCCTTATTTTTTATTCATTATCTTTGTCACATCTAAGCGTAATTCAAAACGAAATAATTTTTGCACCCATCAATAAAATATTGCAGGGAAAAAACTTAAATTTGGGACGGCATACTAAAAAATCGGTTAGAACAAAAAGTATTCAAGAGATGGTGGAATTGGCATATAACTTTACATTTGATTTATCAAAGTTGTCACAGACATTATTCAAAGACATTGCAAAGTTTTCTGAAAAGGAAAAGGTTCCAAAAAAGATGGGGGACTTAGCAAGAACCCTGATAGAAAAATTCGATGTAAATAAAATTATTGGGCTACCAGTTGACGATTCAATAACGATCATAGAAGATATTATTGAGATACATTTAAAAAACAGCCTATATAGAGAACATTTTCTAAAAACAAATAAAAGAGCACTATTTCTCCCGCATTGCTGCAGAAAATACATGGACTCGAGATGTAAGGCAGATTTTAATCCAGAGTTTGCATCATACCTCTGCAGAAATTGTTCGGATGATTGTCAGGTGAACAAGGCTACAAAACTTGCAAAAAAAAGAAAATTACGATGTGTACGTATTGCCCGGCAGCTCCTGTATCAGAAAGATTTTTCAGAAGAATATGTATGACGGCATTGTAGGAGTGGCCTGTACAGACGAACTAAAATTAGCAATAGGCATCTTAGAACAATTCAACATATCCGCACAAGGCGTACCATTGATAAAAAATGGCTGTTCAGGAACACAATTCAACTTTGAAACTTTACGAAAAATAATAAAAAGAGACGAAAAAAAGGCATAGACAAATTAAACGCAATGATATTTACTCTAATGGATTGCGCTTTTGTATTTTCTAGAAAAAATTTATTTTCCTCTGCCAAGATTTGCACGGATGCTAGGTCGTATTTTTTCTGCACCGCGACCCTTATGCATTAATCCTCTACCTTTTTGGCCAATACTAGTCTTACCACGAAGAACACGTCTTGTATTGGACGCATTTGAAATCCAGTTGATCTTAGGATCCTTAAGTATTACAGGATGAACAGGATCTACTAAAATAACCTCATAGAAATGGTTTTTTCCATCTTCTCCGACCCAATATGAATTAAGAACTTCCATATTTGGAAAACGTTTTGCAGTTCTTTCTTCAGCAATTCTTTGAGTGCTTTTTGCCATGGTAATTTTAGAAATACCCATTGCTGCTGGTCTTCTACCGCTCTTCAAAGTGTGCTTTCTTAAGCCACCTCTTCTCACCATTACACGAACGACAATATACCCGGGTTTTGCTTTGTAACCAAGTGATCGCGCGCGGTCTATTCTAAGTGGTTTATCTACTCGGACAAAATTCTCTTCTTTTCTCCACTGGATAAGGCGCTGCTGCTGCGGTGATTTAAATGAAGTATCCGGTTTTTTCCATTGATCGCCAATGTGACCATACATGCTTTTTGCCATGAATTATACACCAGCCCTACAGGGTTAGTAGAGGCATATGAAGGAAACTCTTTATTTAAAGGTTTTTGTCTCTTGAGAACTTCACATTAAAATAGAAAATTAGGAAGGATGATTTTATATATAACTCTGTCACTAAGACCTATTAGGAATTGCTTGTATTGGTTCCCTTGGTTCCACATGGGAGTAACAGAATATGAATAAAAAAATATCTTGCATCTTTGTAGGATTTATTTTTCTAGTTACAACTTTATCTGCATCTGGAAGCATTCTTTTAATAGAAAATGACCAACACCATATTGAAGACAGAGATGAAACCTTAAGGTGTTCTGACGTGCTAGATGGGGGCTGGCTTGAAATACGTAATGAGGTGGAAATTATCCATCTAAGTGGTTCCAATTATGAGATGGGATACCAACATGGATATCTTCTGAAGGAGAAAGCATTGCAAAACTTTAGAGCATATGTAAATTTTTCTAAGATATTAGGTTTTTGTTATGACGATTTTCTTAGTCTCTGGTATGAAATGAAAGAGTTTGTTCCACAAGCATATATTGATGAAATGCAGGGTTTGGCAGATGCGACAAACATGTCATTAGATGATGTGGCAGTCGGGAATATTGTCACAGTATACGCCCATTGTAGCGGTTGGGCAGGATGGGGACCAGCAACATTTGATGGCAGACTGATTCATGTTCGAAGTCTTGACTTCCCTCCCATTATTATAGATCCCATAAGTAAAAAATTCATTCAGGAAAATCAAATTATAATAATTCGTGAACCGGATAATGGCTATGCATCCATGGACCCATCGTTTGCGGGTCTTGTCGGAAGTTTGGGAGGCTTTAATGAAAAAAGTATATCAACAGAAGTACTAACCTGCTGGTCCAATGATGAATGGCATTCCGGTACCCCTATGATTTTCAGACAAAGGATGATACTTGATCATGCTGCAACTGCCAACGAAGCGATACACATAATTAATTCAAATAGAACATGCGGCTGGAATTTTATCATATCTGATGGAAATAATCGTGAAGGTTATGCAGTTGAACAAACTGCCAATCATTCATATGCTGGAACGTGGAACGACTCTACCGAATCAACAAAACCATTTTTTAGTATCGATCATGTTGTAAGGAGAACAAACATTTTTATTAACGCTGAAACAGCCGAAACACAAAGGAACAGATACAATCCAAGAATGTTGCCATTTCTTTCATTAATCTTTGGTAAAAATCTTTTAGGATGGGGAAAGATCCCCTCATTTATACCTTGGAGACACTACATTGCCGTTAGCAAAGGAATCAATAGAGTATGGGGAGAAATGGATCTAAACAACTCCATGTCGATGCTTAGAGAGATATATAATGGAAGAACTGATTTTTGTTTTAATATAATAGAAAAACTTGGTTTATATACCCCCCTTCATCAATGGGTTGCCTGTCCAGAAACTGGAGACATGGCCATTTCTTTTGCAAGCAGATTTAGAAATGCGCATAGAAATCCTGTCCATTACTTTAATTTCTACGAGTTATTGAATGCTGAGCCGTAAAAGAGACCCCTGCTGCAAGGTACAGAATATATTTGGACGGCTCCACCAAATTAATTGTAAACATCTATGATCCTTGCAGAAAGTTTTATTGAAAAAGGCAGAATAGCCAATTCAATGACTAAAATCAAGAGATAAACCAAAAATATATAGTCAAAATTTTCTGCAATAATTGTCACAAATGAAGCAGTTGCACTAGTTATTGCAAAAAGAATTAGCGAAACGCTGTATAAAAGGAGAATGTCTGATTTTTTACCAACATATTTTGCACCAAATGGCAAAGAAACAATAAGTCCGGCAATAAAAGAAAAGACAAGGAGCCAAATGAGAAATGGAATTTTATCAATTCCAACAAAAATTGCCACGTATGGAATAAACGGTATTGATGCTATAAAACACACCAAAATCGCCAAAACCTTTCCATAAACTATTGTATCATTTCTAACAGGCAGATTTCGCAATACCCACATCTTATTTTCTTCATTTAAAAATAGATTTAACGATGGAAATACTGATGTATACATTGCCACAACAAAAACCCCGAAAAACAAAAACATCGATGGCATAGCATCTCCCACAATTTCTCGTATCGACTCAGGAAATAATATTCTA